>JAQGLR010000141.1 GCA_028292765.1 Massilia sp.
TTTAACGCCAGCGCGTCATCCACTTGTCGTAAAACCCCAAATCCCGCGGCACGGCGCCGGAAATCGCGCAGATCGCGCCCGCGAACTCGTTGGCGCGCGCCAGCGTCAGCTCGAGCGGCCAGCCGCGCGCGCGGCCCAGCAGGAAGATCGCCGAAAACGCGTCGCCCGCCCCCACCGTGTCGATCACGAACGGCGGCGGCGTGTCGCGGGTGTCGATGGTGCTGCCGTCGGCGCCGAAATACACGGACCCGCGGTGCCCCAGCGTGACGACCAGTGCCTGCAGCCCGAACATCTGCAGCAGCGCGCGGCAGGCGGAGCGCGCCTCGGTGGCCGTCATCGGCGCATCGTTCGGGCCGAGCTGGAACCAGGTCTGGAACAGCGACTGCAGCTCGTCTTCGTTCAGCTTGGCGATGTCGGCGGCGTGCAGCGCATCGGCGATGGTGCTCTCCTCGACCTGGCCGTCGCGCAGGTTGAGGTCGAGGAAGCGGGTGGCGTTCGTGGCCGACAGCAAGGCCTTGAGCGTGCCGCGCGAACGCTCGGCGCGCTGGGCCAGCGTGCCGAAATACAGCGCGCCAGGCGCGACGGTCCCGAGCGCCGCCAGCGCCGCCAGTGCCTCCTCGCGTCCGATGTAGTCATACGCCTGGTTCGGCACGATGACGAAGCGGTGCCCTTTTGGCGTACGCTCGACCAGCACGCGGCCGGTCTCCTCGATCGCATCGACCTGCAGGCCGGCCTGCGACATCGCGAAGCGCTCGAACTCGGCGCGGATGGTGTCGCCATTGTGGTCGGCGCCGACGCGGGTAATCATCAGCTGCGGCGCCATGAAGGCGGCCAGGTGGCGCGCGACGTTGAAGGGCGCGCCGCCGACGAGCTGCTCGGTGGCGAAATCGTCGACCAGGGCTTCGCCGAAGACGACGGTGGCCACGGCGGCGGCCAATGCTGCAGCCGAGCTAGCAGCGGCGCCATTCACGCCGTTCACCTGCGCGCTCATGCTTCGAACGGGACGGTGTCCTTGAAGGAAGCGCGCTCGCCCAGCTTGTCGTGCAGTTTCGCCAGGTTCGGGTAGTCGCCACGCCAGCCGATGTCGGGGAAGCGGAATGCGATCCAGCCAAGCGCGCAGCCGACGGCCACATCGGCCAGCGTGTACGACTTGCCCATGCAGAAGGCCTGCTCGCCGAGTTTTTCCGACATCACGGCCAGGCCCGCATTCACCTTGCCGAGCTGGCGCTCGATCCATTGCGGGCTTTGCTGCTCCTGCGGGCGCAGCGTTTTTTCCAGGCGCACCAGGATGGCCGCATCGAGCACGCCGTCGGCCAGCGCTTCCCACATCTTCACGTCGGCGCGGTCGCGCCCGTTCGGCGGCAGCAGCTTGCACACCGGCGTGAGCGTGTCGAGGTATTCGGCGATCACGCGCGAATCGTAGAGCGCGCTGCCGTCTTCCATCACCAGGCAAGGCACCTTGCCCAGCGGGTTCGACAAGTGCACTTGCGTCTCGGCGCCCCACACGTGGTCGAGCTCGAACGAATAGTCGAGCTTCTTCTCCGCCATCACGACGCGGACCTTGCGCACATACGGACTGGTGTTCGAACCGATGAGTTTCATAGATGCTCGGAAAGGGGAATTTAATACGAGTATAACATCGGCCCATCGCCCAAATCCCGGCGGGCGAGCCCGTTTCGCTGTGCCCACCACAAAGCTGCGACGCGCCTGCGGTGGTAAAATCCGCGTTTTTGCACGGACCGCCCGCCATGACCGCTACCGCCCCACTTTCCTCCCTGTCGGCCCTGTCTCCGCTCGACGGCCGCTACGCCGCCAAGACCGACAAGCTGCGCCCGATCCTGTCCGAAGCCGGCTTCATGCACCATCGCGTGATGGTCGAAATTGCCTGGCTGCAGGCGCTGGCGCAGGCCGGCTTCGCCGAAATCAAGCCGTTCTCGGCGCAAGCAAGTGCTCACCTCGACAAGATCGCGGCCGGATTCAGCGAACAGGATGCCGCGCGCATCAAGGAAATCGAGGCGGTCACCAACCACGACGTCAAGGCGGTCGAGTACTGGCTGAAGGAACAGGTCAAGGACGTGCCGGAACTGGTGGCGGCAAGCGAATTCATCCACTTCGGCTGCACCTCGGAAGACATCAACAACACCTCGCACGGCATGATGCTCAAAGCCGCGCGCGACACGGTGATGCTGCCAGCCTTACAGAACATCATCGCGAAACTGACCGAGATCGCGCACGCCAACGCGGCGCTGCCGATGCTCTCGCGCACCCACGGCCAGACCGCCAGCCCGACCACCCTCGGCAAGGAATTCGCCAACGTCGTCGCGCGCCTGCAACGGGCCGTGCAGCGCATCGCCGACGTCGACATCCTCGGCAAGATGAACGGCGCGGTCGGCAACTACAACGCGCACTTGTCGGCCTACCCGGGCTTCGACTGGCCGGCGTTCTCGAAGGACGTGATCGAGTCGCGGCTTGGCCTGAGCTTCAACCCGTACACCATCCAGATCGAGCCGCACGACTACATGGCCGAGATGTTCGACGCCATCGCCCGCGCCAACACGATCCTGCTCGACCTGAACCGCGACATCTGGACCTATGTCTCGCTGGGCTACTTCAAGCAAAGGCTGAAGGCCGGCGAGATCGGCTCGTCGACGATGCCCCATAAAGTCAACCCGATCGACTTCGAGAACTCCGAAGGCAACTTGGGCCTGGCCAATGCCGTGCTGCGCCACATGGCCGAAAAACTGCCGGTCTCGCGCATGCAGCGCGACCTCACCGACTCGACCGTGCTGCGCAACATCGGCGTCGGCTTCGGCTATGCGCTGCTGGCCTACGACAGCTGCTTGCGCGGCCTGAACAAGCTGGAAGTGAACGCCGCCCGCCTCGAGCAGGACCTGGACGCGAACTGGGAAGTGCTGGCCGAGCCGGTGCAGACGGTGATGCGCCGCTACGGCATCGAGAACCCCTACGAACAGCTGAAGGAACTGACCCGCGGCAAGGGCATCACGAAGGAGGCGCTGCGCGAGTTCATCGGGACGCTGGCGATTCCGCAGGACGCCAAGGACTTGCTGCTGGCAATGACGCCGGCGAATTACACCGGTCTCGCGGCGGAGCTGGCGAAGGCGATTTAAGCCTTCGGCGCTTGCGATCGCAGGGTGGGCACCCCTGTGCCCACCCTGCCAAAGCCCTGCCTCAGTCCTGCCACACCAGTTTGACCGCCACCGTGCGCGGCACTTCCGAACGCGTCGCGATGCCGCCGTATTCGGGATGGCTGCCATTCAGGTTGATGGCGGCGACCGACAGCTCCAGCCCGGGCCGCACGCGCCAGCCGAGGCGCGCATCGAGCGCGGTATAGCCCGGCACCGGGCCGATATCGAGCGCGCCAACCTTGCGCAAGGCAAGCTCCACATCGCGCGTCGCATCGATGCTGTAGGCCGAACGCAGTTGCAGGCTGTGCGACGGGTCGAAGCCGGCGCGCAAGGCGCCGGCGGCATCGTTGCTGCCCGGTTTCAGGTGCACGCGTTCGCGCATCGCGGTCAGCCCGCCCGACAGGCGCCATGATTTCGTCGCCTGGAAACTGCCCCACATCTCGATACCGAGCGCATGGCCATCCATCAGGTTGGCGAAGCGGACCGCGGTACGGCTCGGCAACAATTCCTGGGTGCGCAGGTGGTCGTAATCGTTGTAGAACAGCGTGGCCGAGTACGACAGGCGCGGCATCGGCTGGCCGCGGTAGCCCAGTTCGAACACCTTGGCCACCTCCGAGCGCACGCCGGGGCCGCCCGCCAGGATATACGGCGGCCGCCCCGGGATGAAGGCGTCGGCGTCGAGGCGCGACGGCGCACGTACCGTACGCGAGGCGGCGGTCCAGAAGGCGTGGCCCGGCGCCGCGCTCCACGACAGGCGCACGCTGGGCAGGAACTCGACGCCCGTGTAGTCGTTGCGCTCGACGCGCGCGCCGAGCGTGGCGCGCAGCGCAGGCGTGAGCGTGATCTCGTCCTGCGCGAACAGGCTGAGCCAGGTCTGGTTCAGGCGCTCCGGCAGGAAGGCGACGTACTGGCTGCCCTGCACGCGGTCCCAGCTGTGGCGGGCATTCGCGCCCCACGCCACGCTATGCGCGCCGCTTGGCGCCAGCGTGTGCTGGAACTGCAGGTCGGCGATGTCGAGCGATTCGGTAAAGGTCGGCGGCATCTCGCGCCGGGTGTAGTCGTAATACAGTTGCAGGTTGACGCCGCCGCCGTCCTGCAGCGCGTGCTGCCAGCCGGCGGTCAGGTTGACGCCGCGCGTGTCGACCGTGCCCAGCCGGGGGTCGGTTCCACCGACGGCGATCGTGCCCGGCCGCGGCTGCCCGAAGGCGCCGCGGTTCGCGTTGCCGTTCAGGCTGAAGCGGTCGGCGCCGCGCTCCCAGTCGGCGCGAAAGCCCAGCTGTCCCGCGTGCCAGGCATCGTCCTTCGGCGCGCCGCCCGCCAGCTCCGTATGCGAGCGTCCCTGCGCCTTGCCGTAGACGCGCCAGCTGCCGTCGCCCTTGCTTCCACCCTGGCGAAACGCGACGTCGGCGCCGTCGTTGGCGCCGCGCAAGGTGGCCAGGCTGCCCTGCGTGTCATGCGCCGAGCGGGTCGTGATGTTGATGACGCCGTTCACCGCGTTGACACCCCACAGGGTGCCCCCCGGACCGCTGATGACTTCGATGCGCTCGATGTCCTCCAGCATCACGTCCTGCACGTCCCAGAACACGCCGGAAAACAGCGGCGTGTACACCGAGCGTCCATCGATGAGCACCAGCAGCTTGTTCGGGGCACTGTTGCCGCCGCCATTCAGGCCGCGCGCCGTGATCGCATACGAGGCACCGTTCACTTGCGCCACTTGCAAATTGGGCGCCAGGCGCAGGGCTTCGGGCAAGGTCGCCGCACCCGAGCGGCGGATGTCGTCCGCCGTGATGACGAACACCGACGCCGGGGCATCGAGCAGGCGCTCGGGCTTTTTCGACACCGACGTCACCTGGATGTTGGCCAGTTCCTCGATCGACAAATCGGCGAAGTCCGCGCCCTGGGGCTGGGGCTGGTCGGCAGCGGCCGTAGCGGTAGCGGCGGCCAGGGCGCAGCCGAGCAGCAGGGCCAGGTGGTGCAGGCGTGGCCGGCTTGGATGACAGTTGTACATAGATTCCTCGACACGATGCAACAGGCTCGTCCTGGCTTTCAGGCCGCGCTTTTAACGAATTTTACATTCCGAGCCGCTTGCGCCTGTGCACGTTTAACAATTGCTGATAGTGTACAAAAGAAACAGTGGCCCGGTGAGCGTCATCGGTTCTTTTTTGTTATAGTTTAGTTCTAGTAAGTACGATACCAGGCCCTCCATGCAGCGCTACTCCCCCATCGCCATCACCTTGCATTGGATGATCGCCCTCCTGATCATCGCGACCTTCACACTGGGCCTGGTGATGACGGACATTCCCGGCCTGACGCCGACGAAGCTGCGTTACTTTTCGTGGCACAAGTGGGCCGGGGTAACGATCCTGGCACTGGCCGCGCTGCGCCTGCTGTGGCGCCTGCGACGCAAGCCGCCCGCCTACCCCGCCAGCATGGCGCCCCGGGAGGGCAGCGCCGCGCGGCTGCTGCACGGCCTGTTGTATGTCATGATGTTCGCCGTTCCCCTGTCGGGTTATTTCTACAGCCTGGCGGCCGGCGTGCCGGTCGTGTATTTCGGCCTGTTCCCGCTGCCGATCCTGATCGACGCCGACCCCGGCCTCAAATCCGTGCTGGGCGCCCTGCACTACTGGCTCAACATGGGCCTGGCCTCGCTCGTGGCGCTGCACGTGCTGGCCGCGTTCAAGCACTTGCTGGTCGACCGCGACGGCGTCATGGGGCGCATGCTGCCGTTTTCCAAACAAGCCAAATAAGGAAACCCGATGAAAACCCTGCACTTGCTCACCGCCGCCGCGCTGCTCGCTACCGCATGTGCCAGCCCCCTCGCGGGCGCCGTCCCGCTCACGACCGATCCGGCCAAAAGCAGCGTGACCGCCGTGTTCCGGCAGATGAACGTGCCGGTCGAAGCCAAATTCAAGACCTTTACGGCCAACATCGACTACAACGCCGCGCGCCCGGAAGCCTCGAAAGCGGCCGTCGACATCGCGACCGCCAGCATGGACCTCGGCGACGCTGAATACAATCGAGAAATTGCCAAGAAGGAGTGGTTTAATACGGCACAGTTCCCGAAGGCTAGCTTTGTATCGACCTCGATCAAGCTTGCCGCCCCCGGCAAACTGAACGTCGCGGGCAAGCTGACGCTCAAGGGCAGGGTTGCCGAGGTCAGTTTTCCCCTGACCGTGAAATCCGAAGCCGGAAAACAAGTGTTTGAAGGACAGTTGCCGATTCGACGGCTGGCTTTTAATATCGGCGAAGGCGAGTGGAAAGACACGAGCATGGTCGCCGACGAAGTTGTCATCAAGTTCCGCGTTACCGCGGGCCAATAACTCATCAACGAGGGATGTACCCCATGAAATTCAAGTTCCTGATTGCCGCCACGCTTGCCACCAGCGCCAGCTTCGCCTGCGCCGCAGCCGATACCTATGCCATCGACCCGGGCCACACCTACCCGAGCTTCGAAGCCGACCACATGGGCATTTCGGTCTGGCGCGGCAAGTTCACCAAGACCAGCGGCACCGTCGTGCTCGACCGCGCAGCGAAAACCGGCAGCGTCGACATCACGATCGACATGAGCAGCGTCGATTTCGGCCACCAGAAGATGAACGAGCACGCAAAAAATCCGGACATTTTCGATGTCGCCAAGTACCCGACCGCCACCTTCAAGGGCAATAAAGTGCGCTTCAACGGCGACACCCCGGTGGCCGTCGACGGCGATTTCACCCTGCACGGCGTCACCAAGCCGCTCACGCTCGCCATCAACAAATTCAAGTGCATCGACCACCCGATGCTGAAACGCGAAGTCTGCGGCGCCGACGCCTCGGCAAGCTTCCTGCGCAGCGATTACGGCGTCGGCGAGAAATTCGCTATGCCGAATTTCTCGCCGGAAGTGAAGCTGGCGATCCAGGTGGAAGCGGTCAAGCAGTAAGTTTTACCTTGGCTATACGCAAAAAGCCCCGCTACCTTTCGGTAGCGGTGCAGGCCGTCGCCGTAGACGTCGCGTTCGATCACGACCGTCTTCATGTTGTCGTACAGGACCTTGCGCGGCACGCCGCCGAATGCGGCGAAGGCACGCTCATGGCAGCCAATCAGCGTGGTCACTTTCATGTCGCCGACAAACTCGACGTAGCTGGCGCGGCTATAGCCCATCGTGGCGCAGAACGCATGCAGCGGCGCGCCGCCTTTGCGAAACTCAACCCAGTCGACCTGCAATTGCTCCCCCATTGCCGTCTCGAAGCGTACTTCTGGCTCGACCGGTAACGATGGTCGCACCGAGCGCATGAACGCGCGCAGCTGGCTCAGGCCGCCCTGGTAACCGCGCTCGACGATCTCGCGGTGCAAGACGCTCGCCGGTATCCAGTTCGGCCGTGCCGCCGTTTGCCGCTCCCGCAGATAGACCTCGTGCGGCGCCAGCTTGGTGTTGCGCTTGACCTTGCGTTCGTATTTCGGCAGCGACTCCAGCGCCAAGTGGCGCCGCACCGTATTCACCGCGCAGCCCACTTCGGCGGCGATTCGCCGCAGACTCAATCCATGCTTGCTCAATACTTGAATTTCCACATACACCTCGTTGGGTTTCAAGGCCGTTCCAAAAAGCAGCCATCATCTCAAAACGGTGTATCAGTTTTCAATCGCTGCGATGTATCAGATTACAACCGCTGCTGACATCATCTACCAACCCATTGCAGATCGGCGAAAGGCGGACGGCCACGTTTCAACGATTGCGCGACCCTAACCGGGATCTTATTCGCGCTCAAGACCGGGATACCGTGGGAATACCTGCCGCGCGAACTCGGCTGCGGCAGTGGCATGACTTGTTGGCGTCGGCTTCACGGATGGATAACGAGCCGGCGTTTGGCAGCGCATCCACGAGGCAGTCCTCAGACAGCTGCGCGAGCACGACCAGATCATGTGGGATCGAGTTAGCGTTGACACTGCCAGTGTTCCCGCCCCTGCGGGTGGTGAGCATACGGGCCGAAACCCGACCGATCGTGGCAAGCTCGGCTGCAAACCCCATCTGCTCGTGGATCAAGGTGGGTTGCGGCTAGTAGCCAAGATCTCTGGCGCCCAGGTGCACGACTCGCGTTTCCTTATTCCCCTCGTAGAAGCCATCCCAGCAGTTAAAGGGCTTTCCGGCCGTGCACGCAAACGACCAGGTAAGCTGCATGCCGATCGAGCGTAAGCTTCACGAGCATATCGCGCTTGGCTGCGCCGACGAGGCATCGCAGCACGTATCGCGCGATACGGCGTGGAGTCGCGTGAAAGGCTCGGCCAATGGCGTTGGGTCGTTGAGCGCACCCTAGGATGGCTACATCGCTTTCGCAGATTGCGTATCCGACATGGGCGACGAGCAGAGATCCATCAGGCGCTTCCTTCGCTTGCCTGCTCGCTCATCTATTGGCGGTATGTCGATCGGTTTTGTTAGGCGCTGTTAGAACTTGGAAGCGCCTTCAAATCCAAACAACTTCGAGTACTTGCCGCGGAGGCAATAACACACGTACACTGGTCTCAAAAATCTATCGCGTGGGAACAACTAGAAGATGAGTAAAACAAGGAATAATCATTATGTGCCGCAATGGTATCAGAGCGGCTTTTTTAAGGACCGCGAAAACGAGCTTCGCCATCTCAAGCACCGTGAGATCAAGCTGAAAAATAGCCCGTCTAAGGTCGTTGAGTCCAAGAACTGGTTCTCCCCAGCTCAATGCTTTTACGAGAAAGACTTGTACTCAACATTCTTCGGTGAAGCAATTAATGATGATATTGAGAAAAAGCTTTTCGGACCGATCGATGACAACGGTTCAGACGCGATCCGAGCTTTTCTTACCGATGATCTAGTGCAATGGCACGAGAAATTTCAACAGCTCTTCATCTATCTCGACGCTCAGAAGCTACGTACACCAAAGGGCCTTGACTGGGTCAAATCTAAATACCCACATCTCACCCAGGTCCAGCTCATGACCGAGATGCAGGCCTTAAGGACCATGCACTGCACGTTATGGGCTGAGGGTGTCCGTGAGCTGGTGTCAGCAGAAAATTCTGATGTTAAATTTATTCTATCTGACCATCCTGTTACCGTTTATAACTTTGCTTGCCCGCCGGGCGCAGCCCAATGTAAGTATCCAGGTGATCCTGATATCGCATTGAAGGGGTCTCAGACAATCTTTCCTTTAGATAAGAATCGGTGCTTGATACTCACTAATCTCGAGTACGCCAAAAACCCGGAGGGCGTCAATCCCTTGGAGCCTCGTACGAATGCACGCAAGCTCCGCACGTCGTTAGTCAGCACGATCAACTTTATCAATAAGCGCAAATTGTCTGCGGATGAAGTCACAAAAATAAACTACATTATCAAAAGCAGAGCCAAAGAATCGATCGCCGCAGGTAAAGAAGGGTGGCTCTATCCGGAAAAGGCGTCGAATTATGAATGGAGTGATTTGCGTCACGTACTGCTGCCTCCATCCGATGAGTTGTTCAACTTTGGCGGGGAGATGATAGCTGGTTTCGATGACGGCAGTACACATTATCAAGACGCTTTCGGTCGTACTACTCCTGAAAACCCATTCCTCAAAAAGCAGATTAAAAATCTGGGTAGAAATGACCTCTGCGGATGCGGCAGCGGTCGAAAGTACAAGTATTGCTGCGATGGACGGCCTGAGGAACTTCGAACGAGCTGGTCAGAGTTAAGCATACGCGAACGAAACTTGGCTTTTTGTAGATTAATACGGAGGGTTTTAGGTTTAAATGAAGGGCGAACGTGGACAGATGTAAGGCGTACGATCAACGAAGAGCAGATCACCCAGATTTACGGCTTCTACGCGACGTTGTGGCCCCGCGACACCGATGTTTACGCGTTACTGCCGAAATCTGACGGCAAATTCAGGGGGCTGTACACCGGTGTGATAGACGTTCGAGTTATTGAACACAATGCCTTGCCCATGGCATCTTTATTTGATGAGTTCTTAATCGAGAGCCCGATCATCAATCCCGCTATCGTACGACCCGAATTTAGTCCAACTGAAAAGCCTGCCCTGTTCAAATATCAAGCACTTAGAGATATTCTTTGGATGTTGTTGCTGGAGCCGTACATAGATTATGGGCTTGTCAATCTAATACCTGATCCCGGCGAGTTTGACCTCAATTTGATGCGAGCTATGATTCGTATGGCGAGATCTCGGACTAGCGATCGTGTAAGTAAAGCGGACGAGGAAGTATCTAGGAGATTGAGAATCGACGATTTCTTAAACCAAACTCATATGCAACCAAGGGCCGCCAAGCTTCGTTTATTGACTGGTGAATTCGGGATGCCCGAAGAAGTGGCTGAGTCGGCGATCGATGAGCTTGAGGCGACAGCCGAACAACGCCATCTGTGCATGTTGCAGCCAATTGAGCAAGGCGAGAACAAGCACTTTATGCAATTAAAACACTCGCCCAATTTTGAGATGTCGTTATTCATAGCTCAGGTCACTGGCTCCGTAATCGTAACAGACAGCGCGTCTAGATGGGATCAGCTTCAGGCTGCGCAGCATAGGGAAGGCGGGCTTGTCTCCTATCCTTGGGATTCAATTTATAGAAACATTGGGCGCGCACCGTTGGATTTAGCTATGCTAGAGTCAGGCGTTAAGGCGCAGAACCATTTTGCCGCCTTTAGAGCGATACTCAAAGAAGCCGATCAGTTAGTATTAGCAGGCAAACGCGAGCCGCAGCAGATTGACGGTCTTGCTAAAAGGCTTGCTCGAGTCAACGAACGGATTTCGGAAATAGATGCGGACGGAAAGACAGAGCATGAGAACTGCGACTGTACGATTCTGGCACCTCACGGAGGTATATACGACAGGCATGTGCAACGCTTATTGGCTTTGTCTAGTTGCCCCAGGTATGACGATCAGGTAAGGGCAATATACTACGTAAGGTGAGGTTAAATAAATGGGGCGATTGCAGCTTAGAACGCCTAAGAAAACCTCCTGCTTGTCCTGACGGCAACGGCACCGTACACTGAGCAATTACGAACGTCCTCTATCGACCCATTGCGGTCATTCCCGATACGGCTGTTAGGCAGTTACGTTGATGACCGCCTCAATCCGATACCCCTCGGGATCAAAAACGAAGGCTGCATAGTAGCTATCGCCATATTCCGGCCGAGGCCCTGGTGCGCCATTGCACCGCCCTCCGTGGCGCAGCGCGGCGGCATGAAATTCGTGTACCTGATTCGGCTCCGTCGCAGTAAAGGCCAAGTGAAAGCCTTCTCCGGGAACCACCACGTGCTTTGCAAGTTTCAGGCACAGCTTATCGTCACCACCTTCATACCCGTAGCCCACAGCTTCGTCGTCAGCAAAGACCTGGGTATACCCCAATGGTTTTAAAACCGCGTCATAGAAAGCAGAGGCTCGGTCGAGATCAGAAACGGCAATAGACAGGTGATGCAGCATATTTTCCTTGTTTGATAAGTCCGCTTTTGGCCGATTGCTGCCGCTCAGTGTACGGCAGCTCTCGACCATTGCAGACGTTGACTGTGAACCTACCGACGAAATATTGCCAAGAAACAAGTATGCCCGCAGAGCTATTACAGCAATATCTCCGCTACCATCTCTCCAAGCTCATCGATATCAGTTTCAATGAAGCCTACCGACGCGTAGAACCCGCGTGCAGTGGCATTATCAGGTTTGTAGCAAATGGTGATTCGGCGGGCATCTGCGCAACCTCGGATCTCCGACAGTAGCAACTCCATTGCACGGCGTCCTATTCCTTGGTTTTGGCGAGGATAGTCCACCATCAGCCTGTAAATTGCGTAGTGTCCTGGCTCGTCATTGCCTGTCACATCGTACAAAGCGAAGCCTGCTGGGCTGCCATCGCAGTAAATTGCGCGCGGCCGCCAGTCGACGTAGTCGTGCGCTTGTGCGATCGAATATGCATTACTGGCGAGGAACCGCGCCTGCTCTGGAGGCAGCTCCATGTCCATCAGAACTTCGAAATTATCGATAGTTACTGATTCCAACGTGACGTTCATGTACTTCCTTTAATGGGTCGTTAATTGCCGAACGGTTTAAAACTTTAGCCGATCCTGAGTTGTGGGATGTCCGCTCCTGGCCGTTTGCGGACCTATTGTAACGTCCGCTTCCGACCCGAAGCAGACGTTCTCCATCCCGTTTCATCAGGCCTTCAGGCGCAATGCGTCCAGCACAAGCAAAAATGCCGGCGACGCATTTCGCCGGCTCGGATAGTACAAGTGGTAGCCGGGATAGGTCGGACGCCAATCCTCGAGCACCTGGACCAGGTGGGCGGCTGCGATGTGCTGGTCAGCCACATCCTGAGGTATGTAGGCCAGGCCATAGCCTTCCAGCGCAGCTGTCACGATTTCCGGCGACGTATTCAGGATAACCTGGCCTTGCACGTGAACGCTCAGCTCCTGACCTGCTTTCTCGAACTCCCATGCATACAGCCCACCGTGTGTCGGCAGCCGCAAGTTAATGCAACTATGTTCCGTCAGGTCTTGCGGGACCACCGGCACCTCCCGTGCAGCGAAATAGGAAGGTGAGCCGACCACGGTCATGTTGAAATCCGGGCTGATGCGCATCGCAATCATGTCCTTGGCCACTTGGTCACCGACGCGCACGCCCGCATCGAATCGTTCGGCCACGATGTCGATCAGTCCGTAATGAATCGAAAACTCGATCTTCAAGTCAGGATAAGTGGGTAGAAGTCTAGACAGCTTCGGCCATAGGATCGTTCGGACTGCGTGGTCGTGCGAGCTGACCCTGACCGTGCCGGCCGGCTTGTCGCGATCTTCGCTGAGCGACGCCAGTTCGGCCTCGATGCCTTCGCAATAAGGACCAACTGTGGCCAATAAGCGCTCTCCGGCCTCCGTCGGCGACACGCCGCGCGTCGTCCGGGTCAGCAGGCGCATCCCCAGCTTTGCTTCGAGCGCGCTGATCGTATGGCTCAGTGAGGATTGCGACAGTCCGAGTTGTGCGGCCGCTCGGGTAAAGCTGCGCTCCCGCGCAACGACGACAAACGCCGCCACGTTATTGAGATTGATCCGTTCCATTTATCGAAATTCTGCATATCGGTATTCTGAGTATATGGCTTCTCGCAGTAACTGTGTGCGCCTATAGTTCGTCAACAGGTTCAGCTGGCTACCTCACACATCCTTAGCCGGCGCTTTCGGGAGCACAGCATGCAACAACGTAAATTGGGAAATAGTGGTTTGGAAGTTTCGGCAATCGGACTCGGTTGCATGGGTTTGACGTTCGGTTACGGCCCGGCCACCGACAAGAGCGACGGCATCGCTCTGATCCGCGCCGCCTACGAGCGTGGCGTGACCTTGTTCGACTCCGCAGAAGCCTATGGCCAGGCCAACGAAGAGATGGTTGGCGAAGCGGTCGCACCGTTCCGCGACAAGATCGTCATCGCCACCAAGTTCGGTTTCAAGGATGGCGATCCGAAAGCGGGTCTGGACAGTCGTCCTGAACGTATCCGCCAGGTCGCGGAGGAGTCGCTCAAACGCCTGAAAACCGACCGGATCGACTTGTTCTACCAGCACCGTGTCGATCCGAACGTGCCAATGGAAGACGTTGCCGGCGCCGTCCGCGACCTGATCGCTGAAGGCAAGGTTAAATACTTTGGCATGTGCGAAGCCGGCGTCGAGGCCATCACCCGTGCCCACGCCGTGCAGCCACTGTCGGCCCTGCAAAGTGAATACTCGATGTTCACCCGTGAGCCGGAGCAGGAAATTCTGCCGCTACTGGAAAAGCTGGGCATCGGTTTCATCCCGTTTAGCCCACTTGGAAAAGGTTTCTTGACCGGTAAGATCGACGCCGGCACGAGCTTCGCGGCAGGTGATATCCGTAATACCTTGCCACGCTTTGCCGACGAAGCGCGTGAAGCCAACCACAACCTGGTGACCCTGATCGGCGAAGTCGCAGCCCGCAAGAGCGCCACGCCGGCCCAAGTGGCCCTGGCTTGGCTGCTGGCCCAAAAACCATGGATCGCGCCGATCCCCGGCACGACCAAGCTGCACCGCCTGGAAGAAAACGTCGGCGGCGCCGATGTTGTCCTGACTACGGAGGACCTTCAAGCGCTGGCAGACGTTCTGACACGGGTGCCGGTACAAGGTGAGCGTTACAACGCGCAGCAGATGAAGACCGTCAACCGCTAAGCCGTTTCCCTATCCGCGCGTCTGTCCGGTAGCACTTGCTGGCCGACGCGCACCGCTCTCTTCAACTCTGGAAAATATCATGACTACAGCTAATCTCAACGGGCGAATCGCGCTCGTCACCGGCGGCACTACGGGCCTGGGCTTCGGCACGGCCCAGTGCCTGATCGAAGCAGGCGCAACCGTCTACATCACCGGCCGCCGCCGCGAGGTGCTCGATGCTGCCGTGGAAAAACTGGGCAAGAGCGCCATTGGCCTTCAGGCCGATGCATCCGTCAAGGCGGACATGCAGCGCATGGCCGACACCATCAAGCAGGCGCACGGCCAGCTCGACATCCTGTTCGCGAACGCCGGCGGCGGGCATGCCACCCCATTGGAGCAATTGACGGAAGAGCAGATCGACAGCGAGCTGTCGATCAACGTCAAAGGCGTCGTCCTGACGGTGCAGACCGCCTTGTCGGTCCTGCGCGACGGCGCCTCGGTCATCCTGAACGCCTCCATCACCGCCGACATGGGCCTAAAGGGTTTCGGTGTCTATGCTGCCCCAAGGCAGCGGTACGATCGCTTGCGCGCAGCTGGACCACGGACTTGCGCGACCGTGACATCCGCGTCAACACCGTCAGCCCCGGAGTCGTGCCGACTGAAGGCTATGGCAAGGAGCAAAAGATGAGTGACCACGACGTGGCGGATTACGTGGCCCGGGTGTCCACCGAGATTCCGGCTGGCCGCGTCGGCACCGCGCGCGATATCGGCAATGCCGTCGTGTTCCTGGCGTCAGATGCGAGCAACTACATTCGTGGCATCGACCTGATCGTCGACGGGGGCATGACGCGGGTCTACGCCGGCAAGAATTGAGGAGCGCGCCATGAACAATGCAAAGGCGAACGAACGCCACATCATTTGCGAACTGCGCTGCGACTCGAAAGACCGCGAGCGCGCGCGCGATCTGATCATGCAGTTCGTGCTGCCGGCACGCGCGGAGCCGGGCTGCCTGTATTACGACCTGTACCAGCGCGTCGATGCGCCCGACAGCTTCTTCATCCTGGACGGTTGGGTGGACCAAGCGGCCGTCGACAGTCACGCTGCGCATCCCCATGTCGCTGAAGTAATGAAAGAACTTGGGCCGCTGCTGACATTCGGGCCGTCGATAACGTTGACCACGCGAACAAGCGATTAACCATCTCAGCGGTGTATGTCCGCTATTGGCCCAGGCTGTGTAAAAACGCTGACAGGACGATAAGCGGTGGAGACTCGGCCTTCCAGAACGGCCGCTACGGCGTTTTCGCACGTTCGGCAATGGTAAAGCGCCCTTGTAAATTCCCTGACTGCGAGTTTTTACACAGCCTGGGCCGGTTGCGGACCTTCGTCTAGAGATCAGTCTACCGGAGTCGTTGCTATTTGAGAAAGTTCGCGAGTTTGACTACAACGGGCCGAAGTTCAGGCCTGGCAGTTGCGACACTTGAGGTCACGTTCACCCATGACTACCAGCCGCCGATTTTGGGACGGAAAAACGCCGTGCGTGTAACGCGATAGACAAGCCATCACTGCCTCGGATGCCGCAGACGGGCATTTGGCACAGACCAACTACTTAATCAAGCGCTTTAAATCACTATGCTCAGTGATACATAACTTACAACTCAAAATGAAAAACCCCTCCAAGCGGACTGCGCGAAGGGGCAACAAAAACTATAAATATTATTATATATATAACAAATAAATTTTTACATGTAAGCCCAGCACCTTTTCGGAACCTAGCAATTGTTATGGTTTTTACCCCGCATACCTGGTGGCAGCGGGGCTTTTTTCATACTGGTTTAAAACGCCGGCGGGGTTAAAGCCTTATTAACGGCCGTCACGGTCCGAGTCGCCCGGAATGGCGCGCTCGACCTTGTCCCAGGCTGCGCGGCTGGCCATCTTGGCCTGCTCCCACGACAGGCGCGAGTTACCCTTGGTGGTGTTCCACTCGTCCGACAGGTAGTGCTCGTTCTGGTCGTAGCTGCCCGGGTAACGGCTCTTGCCGTTATAGCCCAGCGCGTAGGCCGGCTGGTAGTCGTCGTAGGTGTAGCCAGGCGTGTAGTGCGACTGGGTCTGGTACGAATTGCGCCAGTGCGCGTCTTCCTGCGCCGGGTTGACCAGGCCGCCAACGCCCTTGCCGGCCATGCCGCCGACTGCGGCGCCGATGCCCGCACCGACAACCATGCCGACTGGGCCGCCGACCGCACCGATCGATGCGCCTGCAGCCGCGCCGCCGCCGGCGCCGATGCCTTTGGCCAGGTTATGGTCGCGGTTCTCGTCGTCCGGCTTCGAATTGATGACTTCGCCAGTGCCCTTGCCTGCCGCACCGCCGGCCAGGCCGCCGATCACCGCGCCGGCAGCCATGCCGATCGGGCCGCCAACCGCGCCAACCGTGGCACCTGCGACAGCGCCACCGCCGGCGCCAACGCCTTGCGCCAGGTTATGGTCGTTCAGGTCGTCGTTCCCTTTCGGATTGACGACTTCGCCGGCACCGCGGCCGGCAGCGCCGCCCGCCAGGCCGCCGACAATCGCGCCCGCAGCCATGCCGATCGGGCCGCCGACGGCGCCG
>JAQGLR010000146.1 GCA_028292765.1 Massilia sp.
TCATTACTGAGCAACGTTAATACTTTTGTGAACATTTGATAATTTAAGTAATCAGCTGAACTAGTCAGCTGGCACCTTCATCAAACGCCCACACTTATCGACTGTTAATTTTTAAAGAACTTGTTCGTGGCCCGCGCCGAGCGCTGCCTTGCTGTGTTCTGCGAATCGTTTTGTTCGTCAGCAGCAGAGGAAGAAGAGTATGAAGCATTTCCTGATTCTCGTCAACTTCTTTTTTGCTTCATCTCAGTTTCCTGAAGTGCTGTTGTCAACACAACTACTTGATTTCGTTGCGGTTTTCAGTCAGCACTGAAGCGGAGGCGAACTATAGCAAACCGCGTGGCGATGTGCAAGCCCCTGTCGTCCACTAGGGTCCCGGCACTAGTTCTATCGTTTCCCTCGCCGCCCTGGCGACGGCCGCACGCGAATACAGGAGCGGGAAATACTTGCCGTCCGCCCAGCTTGCGGCTAGGTCGCGGTAATGGGGACTGGCCGGGTTGCCCGATTGCCCCGGCGTATTGATGGCCCGCGAGTTGTCCCAGTTGCCCACGTCGAGCACCATGCGAAATGATGGCCCATGCGCATGCCAGAAGCTCTCCGGACGATAGCCCGACACGTTCACGGTGTACGCTCCGCCGCCTCGTGGGAGCGGACCGACATTCAGGAGCGCCCGGCTCGCGTGATCGACGATGGGCGACATTGGATGAACGAAATAGCTGCGGTGCATTTTTCCCCATTGCCAGCGCCTGGCATCCCGTCCCTGCAGCCGCTCCATGTCCGCCCACGCCGCCGCCAGGCTCGCCAGCAGCAGGGCGTTGCGTTTGGCGTTCGCGTCCGCACCGAAACGGGCGGCCGGTTGCTCGAGGGTCTGCAACAGCACGCCGGCATGCGGTGCGCCTACCGCCCTCGCCGCTTCAGGTGCCAGGATCGCATCGAGGAACATTCTGCCGAGATGACGCGACCACCATACCTCGTACAATGCCGCCGCCGGCGACGCCGCGCGCTCCTCCCCGTTCCAGGCGGTGAGCAGCTCGAGGGCCGCCCGGGTAGGTTTATCGCGCGACGACAGCGGCTTGAGCAGGGTCACCAGCCGGCGCGCCATCAGCGAAACGACGTCGTTCTGCAGGCGCTGCATGTCTTCCATGGTTGCCCTGGGGGTCTTCGACAGCACGTCTGCGATACGCTGCGCGCGTGCGTTGTCCGGCCACTCGAAGCCGGGCTTGTGCTCGCGGTACGGAAAGCTGGCCGGCAGGTTCATCTCGTTGGCCGAGGCGAACCAGCCCTGCTTTGGATTGAACACGAACGGCAACCTGGCGCCGTCGAGGAAGCCCTTCCATTCATATCGGCCGTCACCCGGAACCGGCATCAGTCCATCCCAGTTCGGACGCACCGGCGCCAGGCCGCCCGTCACCCAGCCGATATTGCCGGCAGTGTCCGCATACACCTGGTTCTCGGTCGGCGCGCCCCAGCGCTGCATGGCCTTGCGGAACTGGGTAAAATCCTGCGCCTTCATGTAATCGATACTGCCGAAGTAAGGCGCCATGCCCGGCGCGCTCCACGCGGTGCGCACGGCGAGCGCGCGCCGCTTGCCGGCATCCTCGTAGATGACCGGCCCATGGCGGGTAAAGCGCAATTCGACCGTGACCGGCGGCCGGCCGCGTACGAGCAGCGTTTCCTTCGTCACGCGGAAGGTTTCCCAAGCACCCCGGTAGCGGTATTGCATGGGATTTGCGGGGTTGGTTTCGTAGACGTAGAGGTCTTCCTGGTCGATGCTGAAAATGGTGAGTCCGAACGCCACCTTGCCGTTGTGGCCGATCGAAATCCCGGGCAATGCGGGCTCCCCGGCACCGATGACGTTCAGTCCCGGGGCATTCAGGTGCACGATATAGCGCAGCGAGGGCGCACCGTAGGCACGATGCGGATCGTTGGCCAGGATCGGCCTGCCGCTACGGGTGCGCGACGGCGCGATCACCCAGTTATTGCTTCCCTCGAGCGTCCCGTCGTTCGGCATGGCGCGCGCCACCTGGACCGCTTCGCGGCTGAAGCGCACGTCGTCGGTCGCGCGGGTGAAAACATCGAGTGCTTCATCCGGAAGGCAGGGATCGAGGCCGTCCGGCACGCGTGTCGTCCAGGCTGGCGACAGTTGGGCCCGGACGGCGTCCGCCGCCAGGCCGGCGTGGCACACCACATGCGCGCGCGCGAACTCCTGGGTCAGGTTGCGCGTCAGGCCATGGCTGCGAATACGCACGACATCCTCCGGACGCCACTTCGCAGGCTGGTAGCCGAGCTGGCGGAATTCGAAGGGCAGCAGTTCAGGTTTGCGAGCGAGGTAATCGATATAGGCGTTGATGCCGGCGACGAAGCGGGTGCTGGTCCTGTGCGCCTCTTCCCCGTAGGCCTTCCACTCCGCGCCCATGTCGCCCCTGTAGAGGAACAGCCGCGCCGCGCGGTCCTGCTCGACATAGGATGGGCCGAACACCGAGGCCAGTTCGCCCAGCCCGCGGCGGCGCCACAGGTCGATCTGGAACAGGCGGTCGCGCGCCGCATTGAAGCCCTGGACAAAGAACACGTCATCCTGGCTCGCCGCGTAGATATGGGGCACGCCCCATTGGTCGACCAGTATCCGGGCCGGCTGCCGCAAGCCCGCCACCTTGACCGGCTGCGCGAGCACCGGCAAAGCGGCGCCGAGCAACAGCGCGGCGACCGCTGATCGGAGTCCGCGAAGTCGGGCCGTCAAGCCGGCGTCTCCGCCGCCGCCACCCGGGCCGCCGTCTCGATACGCATCGGCGGGACGTTCCAGTAGGTGACCGCACGCCACAGCCACTCCATCGGGCCATAGCGGAAGCGCGCCAGCCAGAAGTGGCTGAACGCGATCTGCAGCACGATCACCACGGCGACGAACAGCATCTGGTCGAGCCGCGAGGCGCCGAAATGGCCGAATCCATAGCCGAAGAAGAAAGTGGTAGCGATCAGCGATTGCGACAGGTAGTTGGACAGGGCCATGCGGCCGAAGGGCGCGAGCACGCCGACCTTGTGGCAGACGCTTGCGTTGTGCAACATCAGGATCACCAGGCTGAGATAGCCGAGCGAGGCCGGCAGGTTACCCAGCATTTGCAGGCCCGACGCCAGCTGCCAGCCGTCGGCGCCGTTCGCTCCGGGCACCGCACGCACGGTGATCGCCGAGCCGAGCAGACCCAGGCCAATGCCGAGCGGCAGGCCGAACATGGCGAGCTTGCGAAACAGCGGCAGGTGGGCGCGCGCATTGTCCATGATGCCCGAACGTACGAACCAGGTGCCGATCAGAAACATGCCGATCAGGAGGGTGGCGAACCCGACTTCGTCGCGAGCATGGTCGACAAAGCGCTCCGTGCGCAGGGCGACGCCCTCGGCGTAGGTACCGGTCGTCATGACCCTGATCTCTTTCTGGATCCGCTCTTCCCGTTTTTTGCGGTCCTTGGCGCGTTCGGCCGCGCGCTCCTCCACTTTTTTGGCTTCCGCTTTGCCGAGCACGGCAGCGGGCTTCTCCGGGAAGAAGTACATCGACGCACCGGCCGCCGTCATCATGAAGAACGAGAAACAATAAATGCCAACGCCCAGGCGCCACGGACGTGCTGGCTTGTCGTGATGATATTTATTGGTGAGGAAGCCGAGCGCGAACAGCGCGGCGCCCAGCGTCGGAACGCCGAAACGCGCGTCGCGCGGCATGTCTGGCAACACCCACATGACCGCGCCCGCGATCAGCGCGATCACGCCCAACACCTGAAGGATGAGGCCGATGACCGGGGGTCTTCCGAAACGCCTCATGCGCTGGTCGCCCCTCAGCCACCAGGCCGCCAGGCTGAAGAAGGCCAGGCCGCCGGCGACGCCGAACAACCAGTCCTGCCCGGGGATGAAGCCGCAGCCGATGCACACGGCCATTGCTGCCACGATCCATTTTGGCCGCCCGTACAAGACGACCAGCAGCGCTGCCGCCGCGACCGCATAGCTGAACAGGATATCGCCGGACCACAGGAATATGCTGTGCAAGGCGCCGAAGACAGCCAGCGCGGCGATGCGGCGCAGGTACGGAACCAGGAAAGGACGGCCGGCGCGTTCGGCGCGGGTCAGCATCACGGCAAAGCCCATCCCGAACAGAAGGGAGAAAATGGTCCAGAATTTGCCGACGACGAAATACTGGACGAAGTAGCCGATCCAGAGGTTGGGGCCGGTGAGGCCGGCCTGCAAGCCCGTGCCGATCTGCGAAATGGCACGGTTGAAGTACTCGACGTTCATCATCAGGATGCCGATGAGGGCGAAGCCCCGTACGACGTCGAGCGATTGAATCCGTTCGTTCCCAGCCATGGGCGCCAGGGGTTCTCGCACTGTTGGTGTCTGCATCGCAGCCCTTTCTGGTTTTTGATCAGGAGATCGTAGTCCTTGGGGTGCTGGGCGAAGAATCGTTTGCGACGAAACGTCGAAAATTGCGCCTGAACTGCATTTCAGGTGGCGCGGTTCGCTGGAGAATAAAACCCGCCCGGAAACAAATCACCAGACGAAAAAAAACCCGCCGAGCATCTGCTCAACGGGTTTTTTCTTTATAACTAGCCTGACGATAACCTACTTTCACACTGGTTGCAGCACTATCAT
>JAQGLR010000200.1 GCA_028292765.1 Massilia sp.
ACACCACCTCGCGCAACTGGAATACGCTGTGCAAGCTGTACGCCCTGTGCAGCGAGACCGCCCTGGCGCCGCCGGGCGCCTAGACCGTCCGGTTCTTGCGCGCCTGCCTGGCGCGCTTGCTTGACGCGCTTACTCGACGCCGTTACCCAACGCCGTTACTCGACGCCGTTACTCGACGCCGTTACTCAAATTTCTCGCTGCTGTCCCGGCGGGCCCGGTAGCCGAGCAGGACCAGGCCCACCAGCATCATCGCAAACACCTCGGGCTCCGGCAATTCGGACATGCTGGTTTGCGGCGTCGCCGCCTGCTGGCCGGCCGCCGGGCCCGGGTCGAGGACGCGCGCCTGTGGGGGTGGCGCGCCGCCTGGTGCGTCCGGTACCAGCTCGATGAGCTTGGCCTGTGCGGCACTGCCGATCATGAGGGCAAGCGCTGCGGCGAGCGCGAGTTTGTTCACGATGGTTCCTTTCTTGCAGCCGTGACACGAATAGCGGGTACGAACAGCAGGATCAGCAGGGCGGAACGGTGGCGCCGGCGAAGCGCGGCACCTGGAGAAGCATAGCAAAACGGTTTCGGGGAAGGGTGTCCGATTCGTTACGAAAAGTCGTAAAGACAGAAAGCAGTCGCATACCGGACACACCGCCGGGTGGTGTGAAAGAAATGCGACAGATGGTGAAGCTGGCAATATCAATACGCCAAGTGTTTCGACCGGTTTCGTTGCTTTTTCACCAGGCAGTTGCCAGAAAGAGCAGGCCGAAGGCTGCATTCTTGCCAGCCCTGCAACGAATAGCGTTAACACCTTTTCTACCTATGACAGCGATCAAGAAATTTTAAGCGTCCCGTATACATCTGGGTTTTTTTTACGGGTATAGTCTCCCTATCCCTATTGCCTTAGGGCATCAAAATGATGTCGAACACATATGTTCGGCCTGCCACGGCCTTCAAGAGCCGCCGCCCTTTCGACTAGCAGTTTTCGGAAATGGCAACCGCTGTTTGCACTCGCCGTTTGCACTTTCATATACGCGCACCCATCACTTGTAGAGTACCGATACATGCCCAACTTTGCCCGACTTCAGATTGCCTTCAAGAACGTCTATGTACGCATTGCCGCAGCTGTGCTGCTTGGCGCCGCGACAGGCGTGGCGATCTACACGGCCGACGCGCCGCAGGATCCAAGCCCGGTCGTACATTCGCAAGACATTTCCGCGATCACGCGCCTGGCCACGCAGAAGGACAAGCTCGACTACCTGATGGTGGCCAAGCCGCTGTCCGAGTCGCCACGCTATGTGTTCAAGTTCAAGAATGCACCCGAACTGCACGTGGTCAAGGTGCCGAGCACCTCGCACCTGAGCCTCGAGCGCGAAGTGCTGCTGAAGAACGCCATTCCCTATTCGATCGCCAGGGACGACTACCTCGCGTCGCACAAGGCCGTGCTGGACGAAGGCGGCACGATGGGTTCGGCCACGGTCGACTTCCTGAAGCGCCACGCATTCGAGATCCTGTTGATCGGCCTGATCATTTACTGCCTGAAGTTCGGCATCCCGGGCATGGGCGCGGGCGCGAGCATCATCACCCCGGACAAGCTCAAGGGCAGCATGGACGACCTGATCGGCATGGAAGACATCAAGCAGGAAGTGCTGCACCTGGAAGACATGATCCGCAACCGCGAGGAATACCAGTCGCACAACATCGACAAGCCATTCAACGTCATGCTGACCGGGCCTGCCGGTACCGGCAAGACCAAGCTGGTCGGCTACCTGGCCAAGCGCCTCGACATGCCGCTGATCCAGGCTTCGGGTTCGGCGCTCGAATCCGGGTACGTCGGCGGCGGCTCGAAGGCGCTCAACGCCCTGTACCGCAAGGCCTGCACCAAGGGCAAGTGCATCATCTTCCTCGATGAAGCGCAGAGCCTGTTCATGCCGCGCGGCCGCAGCGAAAAGAAATGGGAAGACGATACCGCCAATACCTTGCTGGGCCTGCTCGACGGCGTCAAAAGCGACAAGGGCCAGGGCGTGATCTGGGTCGTCGCCTCGAACTTCGACGACGCGACGACCGACATGGACGAAGCGATGCTGCGCCGCTTCTCGGTCAAGATCAACTTCCGCCTGCCGAACAAGAACGAGCGGCGCGAATTATTGAAGAGTTTCCTGTCGCGCAAGAAGGAAGGCCTGGTCGACTACAGTGACCTCGACCTGGACCAGGTCGCGGAGATCACGCAGAACCTGAGCCCGGCGCTGCTGGAAACCGTGGTGGAACGCGCCTCGATGCTCTCGATCCAGGAAAAAGTGGTCATCAATACCGACCTGCTGTTCCGTGCCTACGAGCGCGCCACGATCGGCCTGACCGACCGCGCCACCACGCTGGAGAAGCACAAGCAGCGCGAGCGCATCGCCCTGCACGAACTGGGCCACTTCTTCATGCAGATCGACCCGCACCTGCGCGCCGGCCTGACCCTGGCCGAAGTGAAGGAAAAATCGCACCTGTTGAAGATCAGTACCGAAGCGGTCTCGAAGATCGGCGCGCTGGGTTATGTGCTGCAGTCGGGTGAGGACATGTCGCTGCGCACGCTGGAAGAACTCGAGCGCGACGTGGTCGGCCTGTACGGCGGCATGGCGGCCGAGGAGATGTTCTACGGCGCCCGCGGCGTCTCGGTCGGCGCCCAGAACGACATCGAGAAAGTGACCAGGATGCTGAACCTGATGGTCAACCGCCTCTCGATGTACTCGCGCTCGAAAATCGACTACAGCCAGCTCAAGAACGACGCCAGCGGCGAGCACACGCTGCGCCAGATGGAAGCCAAGGCCGATGAGCTCTACAGCTACACGCTGGGCGCCATGCGCGACTACCGCGCGATGATCGAGTCGCTGAAGGACACGCTGCTCGAGCAGTACGTGCTGTCGAAAGACGCCGTGTTCGCGCTGCTGGAAGAGCGCAAGGAACTGCTGCACTTCGCCCCGAAGCACGCGAATTTGAAGCTCTGCACGGAGACCGGGGAAATGGTCGCGGCGTAAGCTGAAGCAGAATGTAAAAATGCCCGCTGTGCTAATCGCCAGCGGGCATTTTCGCGTGCGCGGCGTTCAGCTCAATGCGCGTGCTCCGCCTCCTTCAGCGTCTCGATCACATAGCGCGTCATGTTGCCTGCCAGTTCCTCCTCGCCGAGGAAGACCTTGCCACCCGTGTCAAGACGCAGCAGCGCCGCTTCTTGCGCGTTGTGGGTGCGCACGACGCAGCGGATGCCTGGATTGAGCATTTTCGCCGTCTCGATCATCGAGCGCACATGGAAGGTATCGGGCGTGGCGATCACCATCACGGCCGCCCGCGCGATATGCGCCTGGATCAGTACCGCCGGTTCGGCGGCATTCCCGACCACGGCCGGCTGGTCCTGGCGGCGCAGCATGTCGACCAGCTCGCGGTTCTGCTCGGCCACCACGTAATGCACGCC
>JAQGLR010000435.1 GCA_028292765.1 Massilia sp.
GTCGATCGGCGAGATGCAGTCGAAGCGCGCTTTTGCGCGGGCATCGACCCGTTCGCCATCGATGAAAGCGCGCCCGTTAATGTCCAGTTCGGCAGCAGGTTCGTGCCAGCTTGTTGTCGACATGCAGCGTTCCTCCTAAAGTGAAGAAAACCCAAGGAAAAACCGCGCAGACTGCATCTCACGGCGAACTTCTGCCGCTATAATCGCGAATTTTCCGCCCGATAATAATTCCTCCCGGAGCAGCCGCCACCATGATGAACTACACCTTGATTACTTGCGTCGTGCTCTATCTGCTGGGCACCCTGGCGCTGGGAGTGTGGGCGGGCTCGCGTATCAAGAATACCAGCGACTTTGCCGTAGCAGGGCGCAGCCTGCCGCTGATCATGGTGGTTACAACAACCTTCGCCACCTGGTTCGGCGCCGAGACCGTGATGGGCGTGCCCGCCAAGTTCGTGCAGGGCGGCCTGAACGCCATCATCGAAGATCCGTTCGGCGCCGGCACCTGCCTGATCCTGGTCGGCCTGTTCTTCGCGACCAAGTTATATAAATTAAACCTGCTGACCATCGGCGACTATTACCGCCAGCGTTACGGCAAGGGCATCGAAATCTTTTGCTCGGTCGCGATCATCCTCAGCTACCTCGGCTGGGTCGCGGCCCAGATCACGGCGCTCGGCCTGGTGTTCTCGGTGCTGACCTGGGGCGCGATGGCCCCGGCAACGGGCATGGTGATCGGCACCCTCGCCGTGCTGATCTACGTGGTGGTCGGCGGCTTCCTGGCCGTCGCCCTGACCGACTTCATCCAGATGATCGTGCTGGTGATCGGCATGTCGATCATCGCCTTCTTCGCGGCCGACCTGGCCGGCGGCGCCGGCCGCGTGTTCGACATGGCCCAGAGTGCCGACCTGTGGCGCGTCTGGCCGGAGCCGAGCTTCACCGACATCGCCTTCTTCATCGGCGCGGCCGTCACGATGATGTTCGGCAGCATTCCGCAGCAGGACGTGTTCCAGCGCGTGATGTCGGCGAAAGACGCCCCGACCGCGCGCACCGGCGCCGTGATCGGCGGCGCCAGCTACATCCTGTTCGCTTTCGTGCCGATGTTTATCGTCGCCGCCGCCGTGGTGGTGATGGGCGACAACGCCCTGGACATCGCCAAGAACGACTACCAGCGTCTGCTGCCGACCTTCGTGATGACCAAGATGCCGCTGATCATGCAGATCCTGTTCTTCGGCGCCCTGCTCTCCGCGATCAAGAGCACCTCGTCGGCCACGCTGCTGGCGCCATCGACCAGCTTTACCGAGAACATCCTGAAGAACCTGCGCCCGGGCATGACGGACCGCCAGCAACTGTTCGCGATGCGGGTGACCATCGTCATTTTCGCCGCCCTGGTGCTGGTGTATGCGATCGTCATGGAAGGCACCTCGATCTATGAACTGGTGTCGAGTGCCTACCAGGTGACCCTGGTCGCCGCCTTCGTGCCGCTGGTGATGGGCCTGTACTGGAAGCGCGCCACGACCCAGGGCGCCATCCTCTCGATCGCCGCCGGGCTGTTTGTGTGGCTGCTGTTCTTCCCGCAGGTGTCAAGCCTGGGCGAGGCCTTCCCGGGGCAACTGGCCGGCCTGCTGGCCGCGTTTGCGGGCATGTTCATCGGCTCGCTGGCGCCGCAGGTGCTGAAGAACCGGACGGAGCCGTCGAAGCATCTCCAGGCGAGCGCTTGAACTGCCGGACGGCCCTTCGTTTGACGTAAACGGCTTACATCCAGCCGCGCGACCGCACATCCGCCAGCGTCAAATCGAGGCATTTCCGGATCCGCGCCGCCATCTCGTCGATCTCCGCCTTCGTCATCACCAGCGGCGGCGCGACGATCATGCGGTCGCCCACCGCGCGCATGATCACGCCCTGCTCGAACATGTGCCCGCGGCACAGCATGCCGACATGCTGCGCGCGATCGAAGGGCACGCAATCGTGCGCCGAAGCGCCCTTCACCCGCACCAGGTTCAGCCCCGCCACCATGCCGCAGCTGTCGGCATGCCCCACCAGCGGATGCGTCGCCAGCGCGTTGAACGCCGCCTTCAGGTGCGGCCCGGTCTCCAGCGCCACCTGTTCGACCAGCCGCTCCTCAACCAGGATGCGCAGGTTTTCCAGCGCCGCGGCGCAGGCCACCGGATGGCCAGAGTAGGTAAACCCGTGGTGGAAGTCGCCGCCCTTCTCGACCAGCGCATGCGCCACCCGTTTGCCGATGAGGACGCCGCCGAGCGGCACATAGCCGGAAGTCACGCCCTTGGCAAAGCTGATCAGGTCGGGTTTGAACCCCATCAGCTCCGAGCCGAACCAGGTGCCGAGGCGCCCGAAGCCGCAGATGACTTCGTCGGCGACCAGCAGGATGTCGTACTTGTCGCAGATGCGCTGCACCTCCGGCCAGTAGGTCGCGGGCGGAATGATGACGCCGCCCGCGCCCTGCACCGGTTCGCCGATGAAGGCGGCGACCTTGCCCGGCCCGATGGCCAGGATTTCTTCCTCCAGCCAGCCGGCCGCGACCAGCCCGAATTCGTTCTCGCTCATGCCCTGGCCGGCCTCGGCGTAGTTCGGCTGGCCGATGTGGCGAATGCCGGGAATCGGCAGGCCGCCCTGCGCATGCATGCCGGGCATGCCGCCGAGCGAGGCCCCGGCTATCGTGCTGCCGTGGTAGGCGTTGCGCCGGCTGATGATGACCTGGCGTTCCGGCTGGCCAAGGATGTCCCAGTAGCGCCGCACGATGCGCACGACCGTGTCGTTCGCTTCCGAGCCGGAACCGGTAAAGAACACGTGGCTGAACTGCGGCGGGGCCAGCGCAACGAGCTCGGCGGCGAGGCGCAGCGCCGGCACATTGGTGGTGTTGAAGAAGCTGTTATAGAAGGGCAGCGTTTCCATCTGCCGGTACACCGCCTCCGAAATCGACGTGCGCCCGTAACCGGCGTTCACGCACCACAGCCCCGACATGCCGTCGATGATCTGGTGGCCATCCGAGTCCCACAGGTAGACGCCCTGGCCGCGCACGATCACGCGCGCGCCTTTGTCGCGCAGCGCGGCGTGGTCGGTGAACGGGTGCAGGAAATGGGCGGAGTCGAGTTGTTGCAGGGCGCGCGTGTCGAACGCTTCCACATTCGGCGCGCCCCGAGAGGCCAAGCTGGTGGCAATCACCGCCGTATCGTCGGTTGCCATGATGGCACCTCGTTCTTAGTGTAAAAAAACCCTGGTTTTGGTGTTGAGCGCCTGACGCTCTGATTTGCTCACACGTGCAGCAACAGGTGTTCGCGCTCCCACGGACTGATCACGGTCATGAACTCCTGGTGTTCGAGTTCCTTGATCGCGGAATACACATCGATGAAGCGGTCGCCCAGCACTTCGCGCAGGCGCGCCTCGCCGCGCAGGTGCTGCAGCGCTTCCGGCAAGCCCTGTGGCAATTCGACCGGCATCTTGTAGGCGCTGCCCTCGACGATCGGGGTCGGCTCCAGGGCGTCCACCATGCCGAGGTAGCCGCAGGCCAGCGTCACGGCCAGCGCCAGGTAGGGGTTGGCGTCGGCGCCGATGATGCGGTTCTCGATGCGCCGGTCCTGCGCGCCCGACACCGGCACGCGGAAGCCCACGGTGCGGTTGTCGATGCCCCACTGCAGGTTGATCGGGGCGGCCGTGTGGCGCACGATGCGGCGGTAGGAATTCACGTAAGGCGCGACGATCGCCATCGCCGACGGCATGTAGCGCTGCAGCCCGCCGATGTACTGTTGGAACAGCTTCGATTCGCCACCCTCGGCATTGCTGAAGATGTTGCGCCCGGTCCTGGCATCGACCACGCTCTGGTGCACGTGCATCGCCGAGCCCGGCTCGCCCGCCATCGGTTTCGCCATGAAGGTGGCGTACATGTCGTGCTTGAGCGCGGCCTCGCGCAGCGTGCGCTTGAAGTAGAACACCTTGTCGGCCAGGCCCAGCGGATCGCCGTGCTGGAAGTTGATTTCCATCTGGCCGGCGCCGATCTCGTGGATCAGGGTGTCGACGTCGAGGTTCATCAGGTCGCAGTAATCGTAGATGTCCTCGAACAGCGGGTCGAATTCGTTGACCGCGTCGATGCTGTACACCTGGCGGCTGGTCTCGGCGCGGCCGCTGCGGCCGATCGGGGCGGCCAGCGGCAAGTCGGGGTCGATGTTCTTGGCGGTCAGGTAGAACTCGAGTTCCGGCGCGACCAGCGGCTTCCAGCCTTTTTCCTCGTACAGCTTGAGTACCCGGCGCAGCACCGTGCGCGGGGCGAAATCGACCAGTTCCCCGTTGGCGAAATAGCAGTCATGGATGACCTGCGCGGTCTGGTCGACCGCCCACGGCACCATGGTGATGGTGGTCGGGTCGGCCTTCAGGATCATGTCGCGGTCGGTGGCGGAAATGGCCCGGTCGTAGGCCTCGTCGTCGATCGGCGAGTTGCCGGTGACAGTCATGCCGAGCACGGCTTCCGGCAGGCGCATGCCGCGCTCTTCGGTAAATTTAGTACGCGGCAGGATCTTGCCACGGGCAACGCCGGTCAGGTCGGGGACCAGGCATTCGATTTCGGTGACGCGCTTGGCATTGAGCCACTCGTCCATGTCGGTATAAGAAAAATTCTCGCGGATTGCCATGATTGCCTCAGTCAGTATTTGCTCAGCCGATGTTCGCTCAGTCAATGTTTATCATTGCAGGTGCAACAATGTGCCCTGCATGCAGGTGGAGGGAACGAGGAAAGCTAGGGGACGGCGCAAGCCGCACCGCAGCGAACCAGCAATCGCTTACAGGCGGTCATGTGAGCCCCAGTTTTTTTGCACGGTAGTCGCGGCAGGCCTGGCCGAAGGCGCCGAACATCTTCATGGAGTACGGGTTCTGCGCGATGCGCCACTCAGGGTGCCATTGCACCGCGAGCGTGAAGCCGGGAGCGGCGCCGACCGAAAATGCTTCGACCAGGCCATCTTCGGCGACCGCCTCGACCACCAGGCCCGGCGCCATGTCGTTGACGCCCTGCCCGTGCAGCGAATTGACCGGGATTTCATCGGCGCCGACGATCCCGTGCAGCATGCCGCCCGGGGTCAGCCTGATCTTGTGGGCGTCGCCGTATTGCTCATCCATGCCGAGCTCGGGGTTTTCGCGGTGGTCGAACTTGCCTTCCACCAGTTGCACCGCCTGGTGCAGGCTGCCGCCGAGCGCCACGTTCATCTCCTGGAAACCGCGGCAGATCGCAATGATCGGAATGCCCCGCCCGACCGCCGCCCGGATCAGCGGCAGCGTCGTTTCGTCGCGCGCAGGGTCCTGCGGCAACGAGGGGTCGAGCACTTCTTGGGAGTAATAGCTGGGATGGACGTTCGATGCCGAACCGGTGAGCATGATCCCATCGCACAGCTGCAGCATCGTTTCCAGGTCGAGCGCCTTGCCGAGCGAGGGCAGGATCATGGG
>JAQGLR010000258.1 GCA_028292765.1 Massilia sp.
CGGCCTCCGAGCCGATGGCGGTCGGCGTCGCGGCGCGCTCCATGCCCGGCACCGGCGGGCGCATCGACATCGGCCTCTTGCCGGGCTGGGCGGCGATGTACCTGCTCAGCATGGACGCGCAGGCGAAGGAGATCACGCTCGGGACGGCCGACCTGGCCGGCAGCTGGCCGATCCACTACCGCGACAAGCGCACCGGCCTGCCGGTCAGCCTGATGGACTATCCTTACATGACGCTGCTGGGCAAAAGCTCCGACACGCGCAATCCGAAGACCGGCAAGTTGGAAGCCTTCCCGCCCTGCGTAAAGGACGCATGCAAGACGCCCTACAAGGCGGACTCCTCGCACCAGCCGGGCTTTGCCTACCTGCCCTACCTCGTCACCGGGGACCATTACTACCTGGAAGAGCTGCAGTTCTGGGCGATGTACAACGTGTTTTCCTCGAACCCGGGCTACCGCAAGAACATCCAGGGCCTGTTCGCACCGCAGCAGGTGCGCGGCCAGGCCTGGAGCCTGCGCACCCTCGGCCAGGCCGCCTACATCACGCCGGACGGCCACCCGCTCAAGCGCCACTTCACGGCCATCCTCGACAGCAACCTGGACTGGTACAACGCCGAGTACAGCGCCAACCCGGCGGCGAACAAACTCGGTGTCATCGTCAACGGCCCAGCCGTGGTGTACAACGAAAAGACCGCCGTGGCGCCGTGGATGGACGACTTCTTCACGTCAGCCGTCGGCCACGTGGCGGAACTCGGCTTCAAGGACGCCGAACCGCTCCTGAAGTACAAGGCGCGCTTCCCGGTCGGACGGATGGTCGGCGACGGCGCCTGCTGGATGACGGCGTCCAGCTACACCTACACGGTGCGCAGCTCGCCGACGGCGCCGATTTTCGACACGATCGCGCAGGCCTACCGCGCAACAGTGGGCCCCGAGGCCGCCGCCCTGCCCTGCGGCAGCGACCAGCTTGCCGCCGCCACCGGCCGCAAGCCGGGCGACATGGGTGGCTACTCGAAGTCGGCCATCGGCTTCCCGTCGAACATGCAGCCGGCGCTGGCGTATGCGGCGGGCGCCGGCGGCGAGGCCGGGCGCAAGGCATGGGCCCTGTTCATGGCCCGCAGCATCAAGCCCGATTACGGCAAGGGACCGCAGTTCGCCATCGTGCCGCGCTGAGGGGATTGCCCCGCGAACCGGGTCATCCCCTGGTTCGCGCCCGTACCGCGTGGGCACAGAGTGTGCCCACGCTACTCCGACAGCAAATCCAGCAGCGTCAGGGCCACCACCTTGGTCGCCTTCCGCAAATCCTCCAGCGCCAGCCGCTCGTCCGCCTTCTTCGCATTCGATTCCGGCACCGTACGCGGACCGGCGCCATACATCACCGCCGGGATCCCGCGCTCGCCATACAGCCGCGCGTCCGCGTAGAGCGGCGTGCCGTGCGCCGCAACAGCTTCGCCCAGCACCGCTTGCGCATGGCGCTGCAGGCTCGCCACCAGCTTTTCCGAGCCCGGCAAAGGACGCAATGCATGCGACAGCAGCAGGCGCCGGATCTCGACGCGGATGCCGGGCAAGTCCTTCACCGCATCCTCGATCAGCGCGCGCACCCCGGCTTCCACCGCCACCGGGTCTTCTTCCGGGATCATCCGCCGGTCCATTTTGAGCACCACCTTGCCCGGCACGACATTCGTATTCGTGCCGCCGTCGATGCGCCCGACCAGCATCGTCGGCGACTCGATGCCCGCCACCTTCGACTTGATCTTCCTGAGTTCCGGCAGCTGGCCGTAGATCGCGTTCAGGACGCGCGTGGCGGCCTGCAGCGCATCATGCGCCGTCTCCGGCATGGCGCCGTGGCCGGCCTTCCCAATCACCGTCACCTCCAGCTGCAGGCAGGCGTTGTGGGCGGTGACGATGCCGTAGCTGAAACCGGCGGCGATGGCCATGTCGGGTTTGGTGAGGCCCTGCTCCAGCAGCCAGCCAGGCCCGAGCAGCCCGCCGAACTCCTCGTCGTAGGTAAAGTGCAGCTCGACCGCGCCCTTCAAAGGTCGACCCAAGGCTTCGAGCGCGCGCACGGCGAAGATATAGGTCGCGAAATCGCTTTTCGAGACCGCCGCGGCGCGGCCGTACAGGAAGCCATCCTCGACTTCGGCGCCGTAGGGCGGGCGGCTCCAGCCCTCGCCCGGCGGCACCACGTCGCCGTGGGCGTTCAGGGCCACCGTCGGGCCGCCTGTTCCATACGGGCGGCGCACGATCAGGTTGGTGATGCTTTCCATGCCGTAGTCGAGGACAAGCCGCTGCGGCACGGCGTGGCGCTCGGCTTCCCAGCCGAAGCCGCGCACCATGTCCGCGACGGCCTCGGCGTGCGGCGCGTTGTTGCCGGGCGGGGTGTCGGTCGGGATGCGCACCACGTCCTGGAGGAAGGCGACTTCCTCGTCGAAGTGGGCGTCGATCCAGTCGAGGAGTCGCTGTTGCTGCAGTTGTGCGTCGGTGGTCATGGGTTCTTTCCGGCGTTGGTGCCAGTGTTTGCGCCGCCTTCGAACCAGGCGCCGACCTGCGCCCGTTCGGCGTCGGTCATGTGGGTGAGGTTCGCCAGCGGCATGGCTTTCAGCTGCACGGTCTGCTGGTAGATGCGCGCCGCGTGCTGGGCGATGTGCTGCGGCGAATCGAGCAGCACGCCCGCCGGCGCGGTGGCAAAACCGGGCTGGGTCGGCTGCGCCGCGTGGCAGCCCACGCAGCGCTGGTCCATGATTGCGCGCACCTGCGTGAACTGGGCTGCGTGGTCGACGCCCCGCTGTGACGCCATCGGCGCCAGCGGCGCTTTCGGCGCGATCAGCACCGCCAGCAGGCCCAGGAGCGCCACACCGGCGGCCGGATACTTCCACTCGATGCGGCCCTTGTGGCGCAGGTTGAAGAAGTGACGGATCAGGACCCCCGCGGCCATGACCGCCGCCAGCACCGCCCAGGCATGCCGGTGGTTGTAGGTCATCGCGTAATGGTTGCTGATCATGAGGAACAGCACCGGCAGCGTGAAGTAGTTGTTGTGGACCGAGCGCTGCTTGGCCTTGATGCCGTAGGCGGGGTCCGGCTGCTGCCCCGCCATCATGGCGTTGACCATCTTGCGCTGGCCGGGAATGATCACGTGCGCGACGTTGGCGACCATGATGGTGCCGATCATCGCGCCGATGTGCAGGTAGGCGGCACGGCCGCTGAGCAGGTGCGTCAGCACATAGCTGCTGGCCACCAGGAAGGCAAAGATCGTCACGCCAAAAGCCAGGTCGTGCTTGCCGAGCGGGGACTTGCACAGCAGGTCGTACACCAGCCAGCCCACCACCAGGCTGCCGAGACCGATGCCGACCGCCTGCCAGCTGGTGAGCTCAAGCACGCTGCGGTCGACCATCATCGCCTGCGCGTTCAGGTAGTACACGATGACCAGCAGCGCGAAGCCCGAGAGCCAGGTCGAATACGCTTCCCACTTGAACCAGTGCAGTTCCTTCGGCAGTTCGTTTGGTGCGACCAGGTATTTTTGCGGGTTGTAGAAGCCGCCGCCGTGCACCGCCCACAGTTCGCCGGCAACGCCTTTTTTCGCCAGGTCGGAGCCGGGCGCGGGCGGGCGGATGGTGTTGTCCAGCCAGACGAAATAGAACGAGGCCCCGATCCAGGCGATGCCCGTAATGATGTGCAGCCAGCGCACGAGCAGGTTGAGCCATTCGAGGCCGTAGGGAACCAGGTATCCGAACACGTCCATGCACAGTCCTTGTAGCGGTATTGGAAACGGTAACTGAGGGAAGATAATCCGATTTCATTTTGTACAACATGAAAGATACCGTATATTCGACATAACTGAACGGATATACGCCAACACATTTTTCGACATGGCCGCCCTGCCCCAGCACCTGGACCTGCACCTGATCCGCATCCTCTACCTGCTGCTGGTGGAGAAAAACGTCTCGCGCGTAGCGCTCAAACTGAACCAGCCGCAACCCTCGATCTCGGCCTCGCTGCGCAAACTGCGCGAGCTGACCGGCGACCCGCTGCTGGTGCGCGGCGCGCGCGGCATGGTGCCGACCCAGCATGGCGAAAGCCTGCTGAAACCCGCCAAGCGCATCCTCGACGAGACCGAAAGCCTGTTCGTCAAGAAGTCGCCGTTCGTGCCCGAGGAGGCGGCGCGCACCTTCCACATCGCCGCCCCGGACTACCTCGACACCCAGTTCCTGCCGAACGTGGTGGCCGCCGTGCGCCGCGGCTCTCCCAACAGCCGGATCGCCATCCACGGCATGGGCGCGGGGGCCGACTACCTGCGCATGCTGTCCGACGGCGACATGGACCTCGTCATCGCCAACTGGGACGAGCCGCCGGCCCACCTGCATATCTCGAAACTGTTCGAAGACCCGATCGTCTGCACCATGCGCGCCGACAGCCCGTATGCGCGCCGGACAAGCTTTGACGCCATGACCGTCGAAGACTATCTGAGCCTGCCCCACGTGGCGCCTTCGCAGACCCTGCCCGGCTACCACGGCGTCATCGACTCCTTCCTCGCGCGTTCGGGAATGCAGCGCAAGATCGCGGTCGAGTCGCCGTATTTCGGGCTGATCCCCTACATGCTCACGCAAACCGACCTGGTGCTCACCACCGGGCGCCAGTTCATGCGCTCGTACGAAAAGACGCTGCCGCTGAAGACCTTCACGATGCCGATCAAGTTTCCGCCGATGCGCTTCTATCAGTTGTGGCACGAGCGCGTGCACCAGTCGCCGGAACACAAGTGGCTGCGCGACCTGGTCAGCCAGGCGGCGCGCGCGCTCGTGCAAAAATAGGCATATCCCATTAAGGAAGTCCTTTCATGACCACTCTTGCAAGCCTGAACACGCTGGACGCCGCCGCCTTCGTGGCGGCGCTGGATGGCATCTACGAGCATTCGCCGTGGATTCCGGAACGGGCATTTGCCAGGCGCCCGTTCGCCAGCCTCGCCAGCCTCAAGCTCGCGCTGCAGCAGGCGGTGAACGAGGCAAGCGACGCCGAACGCCTCGCGCTCCTGCGCGCGCACCCGGAACTGGCCGGCAAGGCGGCGATTGCCGGCGAGCTGACCCAGGAATCGACCAGCGAACAGGCCGCCTCGGGCCTGAACCTGTGCAGCCCCGCGGAATACGCGCGCCTGCACCAGCTCAACCTGGAGTACAACGCGAAATTCGGCTTTCCCTTCATCCTGGCGGTCAAGGGGCCGACCGGGCGCGGGCTCACGCGCGCGGCCATCATCGAGACCTTCGCGCGGCGCCTGAAGAATGCCCGTGCCGACGAGCTGGCGGAGGCCTTGCGCCAGGTGCACCGCATCGCCGAAATCCGTTTGAACGCGCTATTCAAGATCACGCCGGAGCTCGGTGCGCAGGTCATGGACTGGTGCGAAACGATCGGCGCCTGGAGCGATCTCGGGCCCGGCCTCACCTGCGCCTACCTGACGCCGGCACACCGCCGCACCGCCGCGCAAATCGCCAGCTGGATGGTCGACGCCGGCATGGAGGCGCACATCGACGCGGTGGGCAACGTGGTCGGGCGCTACGCGGCGAACGCTCCGATTGCCAAGACCCTGATGACCGGCTCGCACTACGACACGGTGCGCAATGGCGGCAAGTACGACGGGCGCCTTGGCATCCTGCTGCCGATTGCCATCGTGCGCCACCTGCATGCACGCGGCGAACGCCTGCCCTTTCACCTTGAAGTCGTCGGCTTCGCGGAAGAGGAAGGCGTGCGCTTTCGCAGCACGTTTTTGGGCAGCAGCGCCGTCACCGGCGGCTTCGACCCGGCGCTGCTGGACGCGGTCGATGAGACTGGCGTGACGATGCGCGCGGCGCTCGCGGAAGCCGGCCACGATCCCGCTGCGATCGCCCCGCTGGCGCGCCGGCGCGAAGACCTGCTCGGCTTTGTCGAAGTGCATATCGAACAGGGACCGGTGCTGCTCGAACGCGGCTTGCCGGTCGGCGTGGTGACGGCGATTGCCGGCAGCTCGCGCTATTCTGTAGAGCTGGCCGGGGTGGCGAGCCATGCCGGCACGACGCCGATGGGCATGCGGCGCGATGCCGCGGCCGCCGCCGCCGAGATCGTGCTGCTGGTCGAGCAACGTTGCAGTGGCGTCGCCTCGCTGGTGGGCACCGTCGGCCAGCTCGAGGTGCCCGCCGGTTCGGTCAACGTGATCCCCGGCGCCTGCAAGCTGTCGCTCGACATCCGGGCAGCGGACGATGCGGTGCGCCTCGCGGCGGTGGACGACATCCTGGCCGGGATCGGCGCCATCTGCGCGCGGCGCGGCATCGGGGAAAAGCTGTGGAAGATCGTGGAGGCCGAGGCGGCGCCCTGCTCGCCGCGCCTGATGGACCTGCTCGGCGCTGCGCTTGAACGCCAGGGCGTGCCGCGTTTCGACCTGCTTTCCGGCGCCGGCCACGACGCGATGCAGATGGCGCAGATTACCGAGGTGGCGATGCTGTTCACCCGCTGCGGCAATGGCGGCATCAGCCACAATCCGCTGGAGACGATGACGTCCGACGACGCCGAACTGGCGGCCCAGGTGCTGCTCGACTTCCTGCGCAACCTGAACTGAACACGGGCGTCACCCTGGAGCAGGAAAACTGCCATGATCGCACTACGCCAAGCCACGCTTGAGGACATCGCGGTTCTCTGGAACCTGCGGACGCGCGCGATCGAACACGCTTGTGTCGATCACTACACCCCGCAAGTGCTTGCCGCCTGGCTGGCTTCGCCGGCGCCGGCAGCGCTGGGGCGGCACATCGAGGACGGCGGCGGCCCCCTTCCCTTCTACGAGCGCGCCGGCTTCATCGCCCTGCGCGAGGACTTGTATCCGCATCGCTCCGGGATCGGCATTCCGTCGGTCTTCATGGAGAAATTCCTGGGCTGAAGCTGCCGTCTCCTCTGCCGAAGGGACGTAGGGGCCCGACGCCGGTTGCCGCGCGCCGGATCAGTCGAACCCGGGCGGCGGCTGGCGCTTCGAGACGGCCCGGCTCTTCAGCCAGTCGCGCCCGCCCCGCTCGAGGGCGCGCTCGATGGTCGCCGGCGGCAGGCTGTACACCGTCGCCCAGGTGGCGCGGCCATCGACCGCATTCGACGGAAAGCTGCTCGTTTCGATTGGCCAATTGTATTTGCGTTTCAAGGTGCGGACGATCGCGGCCAGCGTGACGCGGCCTCGCAGCGGCTCGGTGCCGGTCTGGTCTTCGTTCGACAGCAGCACCGCCAGCACGGCGCCGCGCGCAGTGAGTGGGCCGGGATAGGTAGGAGTTTTGCTGGGCATGCGCCATTTTAGCTGCGTTTCCGTTCGTTCATTGTTCGCGCGCGGACACGGCATGCGGGCCCCTGCCCTCGGCCTCAGTCCACCACGCGCGCCCGTTCCAGCATCGCATGCAAGAGCACATTGCAGCCGGCCTCCAGGTGCGCCGGCTGCGCGTCCTCGATCTCGTTGTGGCTGATGCCATCCTTGCACGGAACGAAAATCATGCCGGACGGCGCTACCCGCGCGGTGTAGATCGCGTCGTGGCCGGCGCCGGAGACGACGTCCATCGTCGAGTAGCCCAGCTTGTCGGTCGCGGCCCGGACGGCGTTCACGCAGTCGGGGTGGAAGGGGCATGGAGGGAAGTAGGACACGCGTTCGATCCCGATGTCCAGGCCGGTCTCGACGCGCGTTTTCGCGACGAACGCCAGCATCTCCTCGTGCATCGTGTTGAGCAGATCTTCGCTGACGTTGCGCAGGTCGATGCTGAACTTGACCTGGCCGGGAATGACGTTGCGGCTGTTCGGGAATACCTGCACCATGCCGACCGTGCCGCGCCCGTACGGCGGGTAGCGGTTCGCGATCGCCACGGTTTCCTGCATGATGATGGTGGCCACCTGCAGCGCGTCGCGGCGCAGGCCCATCGGCGTGGGGCCGGCATGCGCTTCCATGCCGGTAACAAGGCAGTCGTACCAGGACAGGCCCATCACCGCCGGCACCACGCCGATCACCTTGTCGGCGTCTTCCAGCACCGGTCCCTGTTCGATGTGGGTTTCGAAGTAGGCGCCGATCGGGTGCTGGCCGGGCTCTTCCTCGCCGAGGTAGCCGATGCGCTCCAGTTCTTCGCGCACGCTCTTGCCATCGACGTCCTTTGCCGCATAGGCGGTCTCCAGGCTGAAGGCGCCGCAGAACACGCCGGAACCCATCATCACCGGCACGAAGCGCGAGCCTTCCTCGTTGGTCCAGAACGCCACTTCGACCGGGGCAACGGTCGCGATGCCGTGGTCGTTCAGGGTGCGCACGACTTCCAGGCCGGCCAGCACGCCGTAGTTGCCGTCGAACTTGCCGCCGGTGGGCTGGGTGTCGATGTGGCTGCCGGTGACGATCGGGGGCAGGCTGTCGTCGCGGCCGGCGCGGCGCATGAAGACGTTGCCGATCTTGTCGACCGTGATGGACATGCCGGCTTCCCGCGCCCAGCGCACGACCAGGTCGCGGCCCTGGCGGTCGAGGTCGGTCAGGGTGAGGCGCTTGACGCCGCCCTTTTCGGTGGCGCCGATCCGGGCCAGTTCCATCAGGGAGTTCCACAGGCGTTGGCCGTTGATGCGCAAGGTGTCGGGCATGGTTGTTTTCCGGGCTTGGTTACGGTGGTGAGTTACAGCGGTGCGAACGCCGGGCGGTCGATGTGGCGGCCGGCCCCCTCTTCGGCGCGCAGGTCGCCGCGCTCGAAGACGAGTTTGCCGGCGGCGACCGTGTGCGTCGGGATGCCGCGTACGGTGCGGCCTTCGAAGACGTTGAAGCCGCCCTTCGCGAACTGGGTCTTGCTGGAAATCGTGCGCGAGCCCTTCGGGTCCCAGACGACGATGTCGGCGTCGGCGCCGGCGGCGATCACGCCCTTCCTCGGGTACATGTTGAAGATCTGGGCGGCGTTGGTCGAGGTGACGCGCACGAATTCGGACGGCGTCAGGGTGCCGGAGTTCACGCCGGCGTCCCATACCACGGCCATGCGCTCCTCGACGCCGCCGCAGCCGTTCGGGATGCGCGTGAAGTCACCCTTGCCCGCCGCTTTCTGCTCGGCGCAGAAGGTGCAGTGGTCGGTTGCGGTCGTGTGCAGGTTGCCGCCGCGCAGGCCCTGCCACAGCGCCTGCTGGTGGTGCTTGCCGCGAAACGGCGGGCTCATGACGTGGCCGCGCGCAAAGTCTTCGTCCTCGCTCGCATACACGCTGTCGTCGATCACGAGGTGCCCCGCCAGCGCTTCGCCATACACGCGCTGGCCCCGGGCGCGGGCGCGGGCAATCGCCTCTAACGACTCGGCGCAGGACACGTGGACGATGTAGACCGGGGTGCCCAGCACCTTGGCAATCGCAATCGCGCGATTCGCCGCTTCCGCTTCCACTTCCGGCGGGCGCGACAGCGGATGCGCTTTTGCGCCAGTCACGCCGCGCCGCAAGAGGTCCTGCTGCAATTGATACACCAGTTCGCCGTTCTCGGCGTGCACGGTCGGGATCGCGCCCAGCTCGAGCGCGCGGCTGAAGCTCTTCACCAGGGTTTCGTCGTCGGCCATGATCGCGTTTTTATAGGCCATGAAGTGCTTGAAGCTGTTCACGCCATGCTCGCGCACCAGTGTCCCCATCTCGGCATGCACCGAGTCGCCCCACCAGGTCACGGCGACGTGGAAGGTGTAGTCGCCGGCCGACTTGCGCGCCCAGCCGCGCCAGGTGGCGTAGGCCTCCAGCAGCGATTGCTTCGGGTCGGGAATCACGAAGTCCATGATGGTCGTGGTGCCGCCCGCGAGTCCTGCGGCGGTCCCGGTGAAGAAGTCGTCCGCGGTGACGGTGCCCATGAACGGCAGCTGCATGTGCGTGTGGGTGTCGATCCCGCCCGGCATCACGTACTGCCCGCCGGCGTCGATGACGACCGCGTTCGGCGGCGCCTCCAGGTTGTCGCTGACGGCGACGATCTTGTCGCCGTCACAAAGCACGTCGCCGCGGAAGGCGCGGTCGGCGTTCACGATGGTGCCGCCGCGGATAAGCGTCGTCATGGGTTCTCCAGGGGTGTCAAGGATTGGCAGCGGTTCTAGGAATGCGTCGCAGGGCGCAGCGCCGGCAGCGCCCGCCCCTTCATCATCAGCCCGTACACGACGCCGGAAATGAGCACGCCGACGAACCAGGCATAGGTGTAGATGGTCTTGAAGGTCGCGCCCACGTCCGGGAACGAGGCCGGGAACGCCGCGTTCAGGAAGCCCGGGATGTTCGGCGCCACGCCCAGCACGAAAGCGACGATCGCCGCCACGTTCCAGCCGCTGCCGTACGAGTAGATGCCGCCATGCCGGTACAGCTGGTCCACGTCCAGCGTCGTCTTGCGGATGAAGTAGTAGTCGATGATCATGATGCCGGCAATCGGCCCCAGCAGCGCCGAGTAGCCGATCAGCCAGGTGAAGATGTAGCCCTGGGTCGTCTCGAGGATCTTCCAGGGCATCATCACGAGCGCGATGCCGGCGGTGAGGTAGCCGCCCGCGCGGTAGGAGATGCTTTTTGGCGCGAGGGCCGAAAAATCATAGGCCGGGCCGACCAGGTTGGCCGCCAGGTTGACGCTGACCGTGTCGATCAGGAGCACGATCAGGGCGACCAGCACCGCGATGCCGGTCATGCGGCTGGCCACGTCCACCGGGTCCCACAGCGCCTTGCCGTACAGGACCACGGTTGCCGAGGTGACGATCACCGCCAATGCCGCCAACAAGCCCATCGGCGCCGGCAGGCCGATGGTCTGGCCGATGACCTGGTCGCGCTGGGTTTTCGCGAAACGGGTGAAGTCGGGGATGTTCAGCGCCAGCGTGGCCCAGAAACCGACCATGGCGGTCAGCGAGGGCCAGAAAGTGCTCCAGAACTGGCCCGCCTTTTTGCCGCCTTCGACGAATTGCGAAGGCTGGTCGAGCAGCGGGCCGAAGCCGCCTACCTTGTCGTACACCCAGCCGAGCAGCACGAAGCAGATCGCGATTTTCAGGGGCGCGGTCCAGGTCTCGAGCTTGCGGATCGATTCCATGCCGTGCACGATGAAATAGAACTGGATCGCCCAGAACCCGAGGAAACAGAGCAGCTGGCCGAGGTTGATCCCGAGGCCCGAAATCACCTCACCCCCAACGGGATGACCGGCCATGACGCCCAGCAGCGTGTAGATCATGCTGCCGCCGAACCAGGTCTGGATGCCGTACCAGCCGCAGGCGACGATCGCGCGCATCAGGGCCGGCAGCTTGGCGCCGGAGGTGCCGAACGAGGAGCGCGCCAGCACCGCATACGGAATGCCGTACTTGGTGCCGGCGTGCCCGATCAGCAGCATCGGCAGCAGCACGATGGCGTTCGCCAGGAACACCGTCCACACCGCCTGCCAGCCGGACATGCCCGCTTCGATCAGGCTGGCCGAGAGCGTGTAGGCAGGGATGCACATCACCATGCCGACCCAGAGCGCGGCGAAGTGGTACCAGCGCCAGGTGCGCTGGGCGGCGCTGGTGGGCGCCAGGTCGTGATTCCAGAGTTCGGTGCTGACAGCGCGGTGTTCCGTCACAGTGGGCCTCTCCAGTCGGGTTGCAGACGCAAACCAGTGTAGCGCAAACCTATGGCCGGGCGCGGGCGAATTGGCCGCCGCGCCCGGTGCGGCGGTTTATACAGGCAGCTCGGCGCGCGGATTACGCGGGTCCTGCGTCCAGTTCATGGTCGGCTTGCCCGTTTCCTGATGCACCATCGTGATGCAGGCCTCGACCGGGCAGGTGATTTCGCACAGGTTGCAGCCGACGCATTCGCCCTCGATCACCTCGTAGCGGCGGCCGCCCTTGGTCCCGGCCAGCTGGGCGATGGCCTGGTGCGAGGTATCCTCGCAGGCGATAAAACACTTGCCGCAGCCGATGCACTTGTCCTGGTCGATGTGCGCGATCGCCTGGAAGTTCATGTCCAGGTATTTCCAGTCGGTCGTATTCGGTACGGCCTTGCGCGAGAACGCGGCGATGTTCGCGTAGCCCTTTTCGTCCATCCAGCGCGACAGGCCGTCCTTCATCTCGTCGACGATCCGGAAGCCGTGCAGCATCGCCGCCGTGCACACCTGCACCGAGCCGGCGCCGAGCGCGATGAACTCGGCGGCGTCGCGCCAGTTGCCGATGCCGCCGATGCCGGAAATCGGCAGCTTGCGCGTCGCCGGATCGCGCGCGATCTCGGCCACCATGTTCAGGGCAATCGGCTTGACGGCCGAGCCGCAATAGCCGCCGTGGGTGCTGGCGCCGCCGACCACGGGGAAGGCGATCATGCGGTCGAGATCGAGGTGGGTGATCGAGTTGACCGTGTTGATCAGGGAGACCGCATCGGCCCCGCCGGCCAGCGCCGCACGTGCCGGTGCGCGCACGTCGGTGATGTTCGGCGTGAGCTTGACGATGACGGGCAGGCGCGTGTGCTTCTTGCACCAGGCGGTCACCATTTGCACGTATTCCGGCACCTGCCCCACCGCCGCGCCCATGCCGCGCTCGGGCATGCCGTGCGGGCAGCCGAAATTGAGTTCGATGCCGTCGGCGCCGGTGGCTTCGACCAGCGGCAGGATCGCCGCCCACAGCGCTTCCTCGCACGGCAGCATCAGCGACACGATCATGGCGCGGTCCGGCCAGTCCTTTTTCACCTGCGTGATCTCGCGCAGGTTGATTTCCAGGCTGCGGTCGGTGATCAGCTCAATATTATTAAAACCCAGGACTTCGCGGTTCTTGCCGTAGTGCGCGGAGTAGCGCGA
>JAQGLR010000268.1 GCA_028292765.1 Massilia sp.
GCCTGCCTGGCCTGGACCGCAAGACCATGCGCGCCGCGCTCGGCATCCACACCGGTTCGATGCGCTACCTGCGTTCGATGGAAAAGGCCACCGTGCGTTACGACCTCGACGGCGTCGCCGGCGCCGAGGTGACGGACACCCACCGCAGCCACGCCAAGGAACAGCTGCAGCTGCGCTTCAAGAAGGAAGCCGAGCGCAAGAAGGCCGAGAAAGCCGCCGAAGCAGAAGCCGAGGCGGCCCGCCAGCGCCAGGAAAAGCTGCAGCAGCTCGCCTCGAAGTTCTCGCGCAACTGATCGACCGTTTGATGAGTTCGATGCCTGAGGAAGACCTGCCGCCATACGAGGGCATCGGGCTTGAAGATGTGCGCCTGGTGAAGTCGGACGCGGATGCCGCCGAGGCGCTGGCCGCGCTCTCGAAGGCCGACGTGATCGGCTTCGACACCGAGTCGAAGCCGACCTTCGCCAAGGGCGAGGAATCGACCGGGCCGCACCTGGTGCAGTTGGCTACCGACGACACCGCCTGGCTGTTCCAGATCGGCGCCAGTCCCGCCGTCGACGTCCTGCAAGGTGTGCTTCGTGCGGTCCTCGAGGCGCCGGATATCCTGAAAGTCGGCTTTGGCCTCGGCGACGATCTACGGCGCCTGCGCAGCAAACTCGGCATCGAAACGAACAACGTGATCGACCTGTCGACGGCGCTGCGCCGCGGCGAGCGCAACGCGCTCGGCGCCAGGACGGCGGTCGCTCGCTTCTTCGGCCAGCGCCTGCAAAAATCGAAACGCATCACCACCACCAACTGGGCGCAAGCGCGCCTGACGGAAAAGCAGATCCTGTATGCCGCCGACGATGCCCACGTCGCGCTGCGCATCTACCGCCACTGGCGCGCCACCACTCCGGCAGAATAAGCGCGCCTGGCAAGACCCATCCCAGGCTGCTGCGGCAGGCATTGCACCCATCAATAATCGTGCTTGAGTACGCCCGCCCCTGGGGCGATAGCGAACGCCCGGGCACGGACGTCAGGACGAAGTGCGTGCCACCCTGCCCAGCAGTTGCAATACGGCGGCGAACAGTGCGGCATAGGCTACTCCTCCAATCGCACAGACGACGACCGCCGTGCCGAAATCCCTCCATACCCACGTAACGATAAACGGGACAGGGGAGCTCAGGAGCGTCAGGTAACCGCAACTGAACAAGATAAATCCGTTCGCCCCATTGATGCGCTTACGCACGCCATCTATTTCAATGAAGCTTGCCAGCACGAGAAGGCCAACGATAAAGCACGCCCAGACTGTCCAGAATACCGTCATGTTTTGCTCCTCAAGTAATTGGCAGGGGCCAAAGAGACCCACGAATATCAATGGGATCCAGCGGCGGTAACCCAGGAACTGGACCGTTTGGCACGGAAAGCCGACGCGCAGACCAGTTTGATCGACTGCCTGTTCGAGCGGTTTGCCGGGCTGGCCTGAACCTCGACCAGTGCAAGCGGTATGTTCCAGCCGGTGCCACGGATGGGTTATCATCCTGACAGTTGAAAACCTGGACATTCCGCATGCCCCTGCTGCCCTTGCCCGCACCACTGCGCCTGGCCCTATCGCTGGTCCTACCCTTGCTCGCCTGCGCGGCCGCACCTGCCGCGGCTTCCGCCCCGGCGCAGCGCGTGCCCGACACGCTCGAACAGCGCCTCGCTCCCTGCATCGCCTGCCATGCGCCGAAAGCGGGCGCCGGCACCAGCGTCGGCGGCGTGTATTTCCCGCGCATCGCGGGCAAACCCGCCGGCTACCTCTACAACCAGCTCGTCAACTTCCGCGAAGGCCGGCGCGGCTACCCCCTGATGACCTGGATGGTGAACCACCTGCCCGATCCCTACCTGCTCGAGATGGCGGAGTATTTCGCGGCCCAGCATCCGCCCGCAGCGATATCCACCTCGGCTCCGGCAGCCTCGACTGCGCCGGCCGCGGTGCTGGCGCGCGGCGAACGCCTGGTGCGCCACGGCGACGCCAGCCTGAAGCTGCCGGCCTGCGTCGCCTGCCACGGCCAACAGCTGGCCGGCGTCGCGCCCGCCATTCCCGGCCTGCTGAACCTGCCGCGCGACTACGTCAACGCCCAGTTCGGCGCCTGGCGCAACAAGGTACGCCGGGCCCATGCGCCCGATTGCATGGCCACCATTGCCGAACGGCTCGCACCCGGCGACGTCGCGGCGATCTCGGCCTGGCTGGCGGCCCAGCCGACGCCGCCCGACGCGCGCCCCGCCGAACGCCTGGCGCAGCCCTTGCCGATGCCCTGCGGGAGCGCGCCATGAAGCGCCGCGCGGCTTATCTCCTGCTCGCCGTCCTCGCCCTGCTGGGCGCCTGGGCCGCGCTGGCCTGGCCGCGCGAGGAATTCATCGCGTCCTCGCCGGCCGACCTGGCCGCCACGCCGGCCAACATCGCGCGCGGCGCCTACCTGGCGCGCGCCGGCGACTGCATGGCCTGCCATACCGCGCGCGGCGGCGTGCCCTACGCCGGCGGACGAATACTCGATACGCCTTTCGGGCGCTTCCATGCGCCCAACATCACGCCCGAATCCACGACCGGCATCGGCGCCTGGTCCGCCGACGACTTCTGGCGCGCCCTCCACAACGGCAAATCGCGCGACGGCCGCCTGCTGTATCCGGCCTTCCCGTACACGAACTACACGAAAGTAACGCGCGCCGACTCGGACGCCCTGTTCGCCTACTTGCGCAGCCTGCCGCCGGTGCGCCAGGCGAACCTCCCGCACAGCCTGCGCTTCCCCTACAACCAGCAACTGCTGCTGGCCGGCTGGCGCCTGCTCTACTTCAAGCCGGGGGTGCAGGCGCCCGATGCCGCGCGCGACGCCACCTGGAACCGCGGCGCCTACCTCGTCGAAGGACTCGGACATTGCAGCGCCTGCCACAGCACGCGTAATCGGTTCGGCGCAAGCGAGGGCACGCTCGGCGGCGGCCTGATCGCGAGCCTCGGCTGGTACGCGCCCGCGCTCACCTCGAACGCCGAGGCGGGACTTGGCGCCTGGCGCGAAGACCACATTGTGGAGTTGTTGGGAACGGGCGTGGCGCCGGGCGCCAGCGTGACCGGGCCGATGGCCGAAGTGGTGGCGCAAAGCCTGCAACACATGACGAACGAGGATTTGACGGCCATGGCGCGCTACCTGAAGTCGCTGCCGGGCACGCCGTCGCCAGCGAGGGAAGCGGGTCCGCCGCCGCCCGAACAAGTGATGCAGGCGGGCGCGAAGCTGTACGGCCAGCACTGCGCCGCCTGCCATGGCGAGCGCGGCGAGGGCAAGGGCCCCTACCCCGCATTGGCCGGCAACCGCGCCTTGACCTTGGGCGAGCCGGTCAACGCGATCCGCGTGGTGCTGAATGGCGGTTTCCCGCCGGGGACGACGGGTAACCCGCGGCCCTACGGCATGCCGCCTTTCAGCCACGTGCTGGACGACAGCCAGGCGGCGAACCTCGTCACCTATCTGCGCGCCAGCTGGGGCAATGCGGCCGCGCCGGTATCGGCCCCGCAGGTGAATCGCTACCGCAACGTGCCGCTGGACTGAGCGGTTCAGCTTGGTTCATACCAGTTCAGCGAAGCCGACGCGGTCGGTGGTGGCGGCGCGCGCGTCCTCGACGCTGATCTTGTGGCTTGATAACAGGTGCTCGAGCGAGGCGTTCATCGTGTGGCAGCCAGGGTCGCGGCCGCTGTTCATGTGCGCGCGCAAGGCGCCCAGGTCGCCCGATTCGATCAGGCGCACCACCGCCGCGCTCGGGGTCAGGCATTCGGTGGCGAGGTGGTAGCGGTTACCCTCGGATGAAGGCAGCAGCGCCTGGCACAGCACGCCGCGCAGCGCGTGCGCCAGCGCCTGCGACTGGGCGTCCGAGTTGCCGAGCAGGCGCAGCATCTTCTGCAGCCCCATTTCGGTCGAGCGCGCGTGCAGCGTGGCCAGCACCAGCGGGCCCGATTCGGCCAGCGCAAGCGCTTCCTGCGCCGTCTGCGCATCGCGGATTTCGCCGATCACGATCACGTCCGGCCGCTCGCGCAGCGCGTCGAGCGCACCCAGGTAATAGCTTTCGACGTCGCCGTCGATGCCCACTTCGCGCTGGGTGATGATGCACTTGCGCTGCGGGATCAGGGTCTCGACCGGGTCTTCGATGGTGATGATGTGCCCCGAGCGGCGCTTGTTGATCTCGTCCAGCATCGACGCGATGGTGGTCGACTTGCCCTGGCAGGTGTCGCCGATGATCAGCACCAGGCCACTGGTGAGGCGCGCGAACTCCTGCGCATCGGGCCCCAGGCCCAGGGTCGCCAAGGCCAGCGGCTCCTTCGGGAAGCGCCGGATCACGCAGCCCAGGCGCTTCTTGCCCTGGAAGGTGAAGCAGTTGGCGCGGATGCGCGCCGTGTGCAGGTCGATCGAGCGGTCAAAGGCGCGGTCGGCGATGCGTTCAGCCCAGTTCGGCTCGATGACCTCGAAGAATTCTTCCAGTTCCTCGCGCGTGATCGGCGAATCCGTCACCGCGACCAGGCCCTTGGGCTGGCGCAGCATCAGGGGGCTGTTCTGGTGAATGATGATGTCGGAGAACACCAGGCGCGAATTGAGCAGGTGCAGGATCTGCTCGACCAGGGTGCCGAAGACCGGGTGGTCTTCGTTTTCGACATACGACAGCGTGGGGATTTGCGAGGACTGGTGGGATTCCATCGGACGTGGCGGCTCTTATAATAAGGGTGTCGTTCAGACAATACCGACCATTATAGGACCATGCCCGCCAGAAATTGCAGCTGCAATGTAGAAATTCTTTAGCGTTCCAATGCTGCAACAATCCGGTCGCCGAACAGCGTCAGCGCGACACCCGCGACGACCACCAGCGCGCCGGCCATGCGCACCGTCGACACCTTGCGCGCCGCCATGTTCACCAGGCCAAAATTGTCGATCGCCATCGACATGATCAGTTGCCCGGCAATCACCAGCACCACCAGGTTGAGCAGGCCGATGCGTGGCGCCAGGAACACGGTGCCGAACACGAAGGCCGCGCCAAGCACGCCGCCACTCAGCTTCCAGAGCGGCTGCCCCGCCAGGGCGCCGAGCGCATCGCCGACGCCGCCGCGCGCGAACGCCGCGATGCCGAGCACGACCGTGCCGACCGTGAACGAGATCAGCGCTGCAACCACGGAATTGGCGTGCAGGGCGCCGGCGAGCTGGCTGTTGACGGCCGCCTGCACCGAAATGAAGATACCGACACAAAAGGCCAGGAGAAACAGGGCCGCATTCATACAATCATCCTTACCGGAACTGCCGGAAACAAAAAGGGCAAGATTGTAGTGGATGTGGGGAGATGGCGCTTGCGTGCGCGGACGGACCTGCCATCGCGCCGGGCTGCATCCTGGTCGCGTTTGCCTGCATCCTGTCGCAAAACCGTGTTTTCCGGGAGCCGCCTTGCTTACAGTGCAAGCATCGAAAACCGTGAGGACAATATCATGAACAAAGCGCTTTCCACCTTCGCCCGCCGCACCCTTCTCGCCGCCTGCATCGCCGCCGGCACCCTGACGGCTGCCCCCCAGGCCGTCGCCGCGCCCTGGTCGTTCGGCGGCGAGCAGGTGCAGGGCAGCGGCCGGATCGTCAAGCAGGAGCGCCAGGTCGGCAATTTCAACGGCCTGTCGCTGGCGGTGCCGGCGCATGTCGAACTGCGCATCGGCAGCAGCGAAAGCGTCACCATCGAAGCCGACGACAACCTGCTGCCGCTGCTCGAGACCGCGGTCGAAGACGGCATGCTGGAAATCCGCCCCTCGCGCCGCAACCTGAATTTCCGCTCGAAGTCGATCCGCGTCGTGGTGCAGGCCCGTTCGATCGAGCGCCTGGCGCTGGGCGGCTCGGGCAGCATCGCGTCCGACGCGCTGCGCGCACGGCGCCTGCAAGTGGACATCGGCGGCTCGGGCTCGATCGACCTGAAGGGCGTGGAAAGCGAGACGCTGTCGGTGGCGATCGGCGGCAGCGGCGACCTGAAGGCCGGGCGCGGCACGGTGGGCAAACTGTCGGTGTCGATCGGCGGCGCGGGCGACGTCGACCTGGGCCGCGTGCAGGCCACCAGCGCCAAGATCTCGGTGGCCGGCTCCGGCGAAGCGACCGCCTGGGTGCGCAATGAACTGTCCGTCAGCATCGCCGGCTCGGGCGACGTCAACTATTACGGCGATCCGCGGATCAGCAAGTCGACCGTGGGGTCGGGCGAGGTGCGGCGCATCGGGGCGTCGCCGCAGTAAGGGTTTTGCAAGGGCGGATCAATGGCCGTGGTGCCCCGCGGGCTTTGGCGCCACATACGTCAATGGCCGCACCTGCGCTTCCACCGTCACGCTGCTGCGCTTCTTCGCGCCGTCCTGCACCACCAGCGTCAGCGGCACCGTCTCCCCGGCCTTGAGCTGGCGCTTCAGGTCGAAGAACATGACGTGATAGCCGCCCGAGGCCAGGTTGACCGGCTTCCCGGCCGGCAGGTCGATACCGTCGACCTGGCGCATGCGCATCGTGTTGTTTTCCATCGCCATCTCATGCAGCTCGGCCCGGCCCGCCACCGGCGTGCTCACGCCAACCAGGCGCGCGTTTGCAAGCGATTGCAAACGCAGGAAAGCGCCGGTGCTCTTTTGCTGCCCCACGGTCGCGCGCACCCAGGGTTCAGTGACGGTCACCTGCGCCAGCGCGCTGGTGGAAAACAGGCCGGCGGCCAGCAGGGCAAACAGGGTGCGGGTCATGGCGAACTCGAAAATGAAAGATGAAGGATTATAGCGCCGGATACTCACGTTCCGGCCTTGAACGTCTCGCGCTCGACCAGCACGGTATCGACGCTGTCGGTCAGCCAGATCTGCGCATCCTGGATCGTGCACTGCAACTGCATCGAGCGCTTGGCCAGCTTTTCCAGCCCGGCGCTGGCCTCGGCGGGAATGTTGATCACGGTGAGGTTGCGCGCGCGGTCGACCTTGTTGGCGATGCCCTTCCACCAGATGCTGCTGGTCGCGCTGTAGCTGTAGACGATCACGTGCTGCGCGCGGCCGCAGGCTTTCAGGAGGCGCTTCTCGTCAGGCTGGCCGATCTCGATCCAGGTGTGGATGGCGCCGGTCAGGTCTTTCTGCCACAGGTCGGGCTCGTCGGTGTCGAACAGGCCCTTGGTAAAGGCAAGCGATTCGCTCGCATGCAGCGCAAAGGCGAGCACGCGGATCATCAGGCGCTCGTCGGTTTCGGACGGATGACGGGCAAGGGTCAATCCATGCTCCGCGTAATAGTTGCGGTCCATGTCCGCGATCTGCAGGTCTGCCTTGTAAATGGTAGCTTTAAGTGCCATTGATGCCTTGAATCTCTTGTTTTTGGGACCTCGAAGGGTCCCTTCGTTGTTTACTTGAAGACGACCGTACGGTCGCCGTTTTGCAAGATGCGGTGCTCCACGAACCACTTGACCGCGCGCGCCAGCACCACGCATTCGACGTCGCGGCCGATCGCCGTCAGCTCCTCGACCGTCATCGCATGGTCGACCCGCTCGACGTCCTGCTCGATGATCGGGCCTTCGTCGAGGTCGCCGGTCACGAAATGCGCCGTGGCGCCGATCAGCTTCACGCCGCGCAGGTGGGCCTGCGCATACGGGCGCGCCCCCTTGAAGCTCGGCAGGAAGGAGTGGTGGATGTTGATCGCCCTGCCCTGCAATGCATGACACAAACCCGGCGACAGGACCTGCATGTAGCGCGCCAGCACCACGAGGTCGATGCGATGCATGTCCAGCAGATCGACGATCCTCGCCTCCTGCGCCAGCTTTGCCGCCTCGCTCGCGCCGGTGGCCAGGGGCAAGTGGTGAAACGGGATATTGTAACTTGCCGCGAGCTGGTAGAAGTCCATGTGGTTCGAGACGATCGCCGGAATCTCGACCGGCAGGAGGCCGCTCTTGTAGCGGAACAGCAGGTCGTTCAGGCAGTGGCCGATCTTCGAGACCATGATCAGGACGCGCGGCTTCGCGTGCGCGTCGTGCAGCTGGCCGCGCATGCCGGCCTCCGCGCACAGCGTGGCGAAGGCCCCGCGCAGGTCGGCGTCGAGCACGGCAGGGTCTTCCAGCGCGAAGTGCACGCGCATGAAGAACAGGTGCGATTCCGGGTCGCCGAACTGGGCCGAATCGATGATGTTGCAGCCGTGCCCGGCCAGGAAACCGGCAACGCGCAGCACGATGCCGCGCTGGTCGATGCAGGACAGTGTCAGGATGTATTCTGGATGCGTCGTCATGGAAGTCTGCGAGTAGTGAGGGGCTCGGCCATTGTCGCATGGGGCTTGCAGGAACGACAGGCTTTGAGGCGCACGGACGCCGGTTTGGGTATAGTTGTTGTTTCGATCAACCCGTATGGAGCGACCATGACCCAAGGCATCACCGATCGCAGCAACGACCAGTTCCTTCTCGCCGCCAGGCCGGTCGGCCTGCCGAAGGACAGCGACTGGCAGCGCGCCGCCCCGCCCCTGCAAGAGCTGCTCGAGGGCGAAGTGCGCGTCAAGCTGCTCTACCTGTCGCTCGACCCGGCCATGCGCGGCTGGATGAACGAAGGCAAATCCTACGTGCGCCCGGTCGCCATCGGCGAAGTCATGCGCGCCGGCGGCGTCGGCATCGTGGTCGAGTCGAAGTCGCCGCGCTTTGCCGTCGGCGAGCATGTGATGGGCGTGATGGGCGTGCAGCGCTACTGGACCGGCCCGGCCGGCGACAAGGGCGCGATGCTCGCCAGGGTCGACCCCGCCATGGCCCCGCTGCCGACCTGGCTGAATGCGCTCGGCATGCCCGGCATGACGGCCTGGTTCGGCCTGACTGAAGTGGGCCAGCCGCAGGCGGGCCAGACGGTGGTGGTGTCGGGCGCGGCCGGCGCGGTCGGCATGACGGTCGGCCAGGTCGCGAAACACCTCGGCTGCCGGGTGGTGGGCATCGCCGGCGGCGCGGACAAGTGCCGCTTCGTGGTCGAGGAACTCGGCTTCGACGCCTGCATCGACTACAAGGCCGGCCCCGTGCATGCCGGCCTGAAGGAACATTGCCCGGAGGGTGTGGACGTGTATTTCGATAACGTCGGCGGCGACATCCTGGACGCCGTCCTCACCCGCATCAACATGAAGGCGCGCATCGTCATCTGCGGCGCCATCTCGCAGTACAACGCGACCGCGCCGGTGAAGGGCCCGGCCAACTACCTGTCGCTGCTGGTCAACCGCGCGCGCATGGAAGGCATGCTGGTGACCGACTACGCCGCGCGCTACCCCGAGGGCGTGGCGACGCTGGCGCGCTGGATGCAAGATGGCAGCTTCAAGAGCCATGAACACGTGGTCGAGGGTTTCGACCGCTTCCCCTCCGCATTGCTCATGCTCTTCGAGGGCAAGAACCTGGGCAAGCTGGTGCTGAAGGTCGCCGACGCCTGAAACTTATCTGCGCGCGCATTGATCGGATCGATGGCGCGCGCTTTTTCCCCGAACTTGAACCAGTTGGCGGCCTCTATCCCATGCCCTGTCGAATGCCCAGGTCCCGTGCGCGGCCGACCTGCCTTCATCCATCGTTCACTTCGAGGAATCCATGCCAGCCCTCCCCCCCAACAGTCCGGCCCTGCACGCGCAACTTGAAACCCAGCTCAACTTCCTGACGCAACTGTCGCGCTACTCCTTCGATGCGCTCGGCCAGCTCGGCACGCTGAACATGCAGGCCGCGCGCCAGCTGCTCGACGACAGCATGGAACTCGGCCGCGCACTCGCGGCCTGCCAGGACCCGTTCCAGGTCATCCCGGTCACGATGCGCGTCACGCAACCGGCCGCCGAGCACTGGCGCACCTGGCAAAGCGGCGTCATGCGCGTACTTGCCTCGAGTGGCGCCAGCTTCGCCCAGGCCAGCAACGACGGCCGCTGGCAGGCCGCGCGCGGCGCGGCGAGCACCGTGGACCGCGCCGAACAGTTTGGCGCCGCCCACAATCCCACCTAGCGCACTTACCCAGACGGAGGTCCCATGGCATCAACCGGCACACGCCAGGACGCGCTTCCAGGCGCGCCCGCCGACGCACTCGAGTTGCTGCGGCGCGAACACGAACGGGTTCGCCTGCTGTTCAGCGAACTCGACAGCCTGCGCGGCATCGAGGACGAACAGGAACGCCAGGCCGAACTGGTCGACGACATCTGTTACGAGCTCACCGTGCACAGCGTGCTCGAAGAAGAGATTTTTTATCCGGCCCTGCGCGCGGCGCTGGGTGACCACGACATGCTCGACGAAGCCGAGCTGGACCACGCCGGCGCGCGCGAGCTGATCAGCCAGCTCGAGGTCCTGTACCCGGGCGACGAGCATTTCGACGCGACCGTCGCGGTGCTGGCCGAGGAAGTCGGGCACCACACGGCCGCGGAAGAAAGCGAGATGTTCGAAGCAGCGCGCGCGTCCCGCCTCGACCTCGTGCTGCTTGCGCACAGGCTGGCGGCGCGGCGCGCGGAACTCGACGACATCAGCGCGCCGCCGGACACGATCGACGCAATGGAGCCGCACGACGGCCGCCGCACGCCGCCGCGCGCGCCCGACTAGGCGTCGCGAACCGACCAGGGGGCGGCAAGCTCAGGGAACTATCAAACAGGCGGTGTCTCTAACCGCACGAGCGCAGCAATTCTGCACTTAGAACCTATCTCCGTAGATAGCGGAACGGCTGGCGACATGCGCATAGGTTCTTAATCCCTTCACTGCAGGGCAACCAGGAGAGCGACATGGCGACAAGCAAGGAGAGCGGCAAGGGCGCGGGCAGCTCCGGCGGCAGCGCGCAAAAGAGTGGTGGCGGCAGCGGTAGCGGACCGGCCAAACGGGGTTTTGCGGCGATGGACCAGAACCAGCAGCGCGAAATCGCCAGCAAGGGCGGGCAGGCAGCACACCAGAAAGGCACGGCGCACGAATTCGACTCCGAAGAAGCGCGCCGCGCGGGGCAGAAAGGCGGGGAGGCCGTGAGCCGGAACCGCGCGCACATGGCCGACATCGGCCGCAAGGGCGGGGAAAGCCGGCAGTCGGCGAGCCGGGCAGCGGCAGCGGCAGCGGCGGCAGCAGCAAGTGGCGCAGCCGGCGCGGCCAAGGGGGGCAGCCGCCAGGGGAGCAAGGAACAGTAAGCGAGCACGCGCACCGCATCCCGGTGCGCCCTGCCGGCGCGGGCCGCATGGGTTGGCCGCAGTCCGCGTCGACTTCCATCTGACCTTCACGCTGCAACCAGGGGCCGGCAGTCTGCAAGGACGACGGCGCTGTGATACATTCGCGCCCCTATGCAAGAGCTCCGATACCTCACCGCCTATCCCGAAGGCCTGCGCCAGCAGGCCGCCAGCCTGCTTGGCGAAGGTCGCCTGGGCGCCGTGCTGCGCTCGCGCTATCCGCGCGCCCACGGCCTGCGCACCGACCGCGCGCTCTACGACTACGTGCAGGAACTGAAGACCGGCTACCTGCGCAACGCCGAGCGGGTCGCCAAAGTGGCGTATGACAGCAAGATCCACGTGGTCCAGCATGCGCTCGGCCTGCACACGTCCATTTCGCGCGTCCAGGGCGGCAAGCTCAAGGCCAAGCACGAAATCCGCATCGCCAGCGTGTTTCGCGACACGCCCCTCGAGTTCCTGCGCATGATTGCCGTGCACGAACTGGCGCACCTGAAGGAAAAACAGCACGACAAGGCCTTCTACAAGCTGTGCTGCTGGATGGAGCCGCACTACCACCAGTTCGAACTCGACCTGCGCCTGTACCTCACCCACATGGAACACGGCGGCGAGCGGCTCTGGGTCGAAGACTGACCCTCTTCCATCCCCCGTTCTCCGGCCCCCCCCGGGCTGCTTGTCGCCATGCGCCCGGACCTACAAGGACGGGATGGCTGCGGCCACCAGCAGCCGCAGCCGCATGGCTTGAAAGCCCGCATCAAGCGTTGCCGCTTCACAACGTCCGGCGCCAGCAAATCGTTTCCTGAAGTAAATATATTCGACTTTCCCGGGAGCGTACACTACAGTCCCTATCGTAATGTGCACCACGCATGCGGCGGGGCGTGTACGCCCAAGGACGAAAGCCACGAATGCACCTCACCGATCACGCTGCCAGCTTCCTGCCAATCGTCGCCTGTGCCGGCAGCATCCTGTTTTCCCTGGGCGCAGCCGCGCATGCCGGGCAGGTCTCGCCCGGCTGGAAATTCTCGGGCTTCGGCAGCGCCGGCGTGGTGCACTCGAACGAAAAGGAAGCGGACTTCGGAGGCTCGGCAATGAAAGCCGATGGCGCCGGCCGCACGGGCGCCTGGAGCCGCCACGTCGACAGCACGCTCGGCGCCCAGCTCGACTTTACCTTCAGCGCGCGCTGGTCCGCGGTGGTCCAGGTGGTCAGCGAGCAGCGGCTCGACCGCAGTTACGAGCCGCGCGTCGAATGGGCGAATATCAAGTACCAGGCCACCCCGGAACTGGCGCTGCGCCTGGGGCGCATCGCCCTGCCGATGTTCGTCGCCGCCGACTACCGCAAGGTGGGCTATGCCTATACCTGGGCGCGCATGCCCCTCGAAGTGTATGGCGTGCTGCCGATCAGTAACAGCGACGGCGCCGACCTTACCTGGCGCTGGCAAGGCGAGGCGCTGCGCAGCACCACCCAGGCGTTCTACGGCTACACCGACATGCCGCTATCCGGCCGCGCCCGCGTGCGCGGCAACGCCATTACGGGCCTGTCGCACACGGTCGAGCGCGGCGCCTTCAGCGCGCGCGCGTCCCTGATCACCACCCGCGTCACCCTTACGTTGTTTCCCGAGCTGTTCCGATCGCTGAATGCCTTCGGCCCGCAAGGTCGCGATATCGCGAGCCGCATCGGAACCGAGGACAAGCGCGCCAGCGCGGCCAGCGTCGGCCTCTCCTACGATCCGGGACAGTGGTTCGTGACGGGCGAAGCTGGCCGTTTGAAGCTCAACTCTTACCTCGGCAGCAGCAAATCGATGTACATCGGCGGCGGCTACCGCCATGGCGACTTCACGCCCTACGCCGGCTACGCGCGCGTCTGGGGCACGCCACCCGGGGGCGTGAATGCCCTGCCGCTGGCGGGCCTGCCCCAGCCCGATGCCATTGCCGGCGCCATGCTCAACGCAGGCGTCGCCACCCTGTTGCGCGCCGTGCCGTCGCAGTCGACCCTCTCCGCCGGCCTGCGCTGGGATGTCGCATCGAACATGGCGCTCAAGCTGCAGCACCAATGGGTGACCCCGCGCAGCGGCTCGCGCGGGACGCTGATCAACTCGGCGCCAGACTTCCGCTCGGGCCGCACGGCACAGGTCAGCAGCATCCTTTGTGACTTTG
>JAQGLR010000321.1 GCA_028292765.1 Massilia sp.
TGCAGCAGCGCGTGGCCGGTACGGTCGGCCGCGGCGCAGGCGCGCTGGACCGGCTTTTCGCCGAAGTTGGCGGTATGGCCGCCGAACGGGCGCTGGTAAATCGTGCCGTCCGGGTTACGGTCGAACGGCATGCCGAAGTGTTCCAGTTCGTAGACAACTTTTGGCGCTTCACGGCACATGAATTCGATTGCATCCTGGTCGCCCAGGTAGTCGCCACCCTTGACGGTGTCGAACATGTGCCAGTACCAGTCGTCTTCGCTCATGTTGCCCAGGGAAGCACCGATACCGCCCTGCGCCGCAACCGTGTGCGAGCGGGTCGGGAAGACTTTCGACAGTACGGCGACGTTCAGGCCGGCTTCAGCCAGCTGCAGCGACGCGCGCATGCCGGAACCGCCGGCGCCAACGATGACCGCATCGAAGCGGCGGGTAGGGATTGCAGTTTTAATTGCTGCCACGATTACACACTCCAGAGAATTTGCACAGTCCAGGCGGCGCAGGCGAGCAGCCAGAGCACCGTAGCGAACTGCAAGGCCAGCTTGACGCCGGCATTTTTGACGTAGTCCATCCAGATGTCACGAATGCCGACCCAGACGTGGTAGTACAGGCCGAGGAAGGTGACGAGGGAAAACAGCTTGAACCACTGGCGCGCGAACAGCGACGCCCAGCCTTCATAGGTGAAATTCTGTGCAGTCAGGAAGGTGCCCAGCAGGATGAGGGTGTAGACCACCATCACGATCGCGGTGACGCGCTGCGCCAGCCAGTCCTTGACGCCATAGTGCGCGCCGACGACGAGGCGGCGCTGGCCGATGTTATTCTTGCTTGCCATTTTTAGAATACTCCAAACAGTTTCAGTCCGACGACGGCGGTCAGGACCAGGCTGGCGACCAGCACCCAGCGTGCGGTCTTCTGGGCGGCGTCCTTGTCCAGGGCCATGTGGTTATCCATGAACAGGTGGCGCACGCCGGCGATGAAGTGGTGCGCGTATGCCCACGACAGGCCCAGCAGGATGATCTTGGTGAAGACGTTGTCCACGATGCCGGCAAAGTGGAGATACGAGTACTCCGACAGCAGGCTTAGCTGCAGCAAATACAGCAGGAATGGCAACATCAGGAACAACCCGAAACCACTCACGCGGTGCAGGATCGAGACGATTGCCGACGGCGGCATCTTGTACTTCGTAGTGATATCCGTTATGTGGATATTACGGAACTCCGGCCGTCCTTTTTTTGTGGCCTCTCTCACGGCTTCGGACATACAACACCTCCCTTAACTGACAAAATGTGATTAACCCTTGATTTTCGCTGATTTTTTGCGCCGCACCAAGATCAGAAGCCCGAATATCTGCACTTAGCGCACTGAACAGGGTTTTGTTCGGCGATTTCTCTCAAACAACATATTTTATATGCATAGCACGGATCGTGCACGGGAGGCTGTTGCTGATGCGCGCAACGCGGCTACCCCGGGCCCTTCGCGCGCCATCACGACAACTCGTTCTGGTAATGATGCTGCGCCGTCGAATACAAGCCGCGCCGCAACTCGACAGGACGGTCGCCATAGGTGAACGACACCCGGTCCGCGCACAACAACGGCGTCCCCTCGGGCACGCCCAGGTACTGCGCCGTCACGGTATCGGCCCCGACCGCGCGGATCTTTTCAAGCGCGCGGATCATGCGCGTGCCGAACTCGGACTCGAACAGGCCATACATTGGACCCTTGTACTCCACCAGTCGTTCAGCCGTCAGCCCCTTGAAGATCTGCCCGGGCAGCCACAGCTCTTCCAGGATCGTCGGCGCGCCGTCGAAGGACTGGAGCCGTTTGATATACACGACCGCATCGCCCGACTTCAACTCGAGGAGACGCACGACTTCGGCCGGCGCACGGATGCGCTTGACTTCGATGATGCGGTTGTCGGGATGATGGGGAACGCCCTCGTCGGGCATCAGGCGCAGGAAGCGGAAGTGGGCGCGCTCTTCGTGGTGGGTGGCGACGAAGGTGCCCTTGCCTTGCCGGCGCACGACCAGGTTCTCGGCGGCCAGCTCGTCGATGGCTTTGCGCACCGTGCCCTGGCTGACCTTGAAACGCGCCGCCAGTTCGACTTCGCTCGGCATCAGCTCGCCCGGCTTCCACTCGCCCGACTGCAGGCTCTGCGTGATGAGTGCCTTGATCTGCTGGTACAGGGGCCGGAACGATGGCGAGGCACTGCTGCCTGCGCCCTCGCCTGGCGGAATGGTCGGGACGGAATTCATAGACCACGATTTCACCACAAAAGGCTCTCTCCGTCCAGTGAAAGCCCGGCAACATATCTGTCTTATATAAGACATATGATATGGATTGACAGGGTGAACAGCCGAGGTCTACACTCGCGGTCGATCAGGCGCGCTGCCAGTGCTTCGTGCCCCAATTGGATGCATGCCCGTTTTGGTATCATTGCAGTTTTCCCAAACAGGCGTATCCTCGGCTTCGACCGTTTTCATTCCCACTTTTGGAGATTCATCATGGCTAAAACCCCAATGCGTGTTGCCGTTACCGGCGCCGCCGGCCAGATCGGCTACTCGCTGCTGTTCCGCATCGCTAACGGCGACATGCTGGGCAAGGACCAGCCGGTCATCCTGCAGCTGCTCGAGATCGACAACGAAAAAGCACAGAAGGCCCTGAAGGGCGTCATGATGGAAATCGATGACTGCGCGTTCCCGCTGCTGGCCGGCATGACCGCCCACTCGGACCCGATGACCGCCTTCAAGGATATCGACGTCGCCCTGCTGGTCGGCGCCCGTCCACGCGGCCCTGGCATGGAACGCAAGGACCTGCTCGAAGCGAACGCCCAGATCTTCACGGTGCAGGGCAAGGCGCTCGACGCCGTCGCCTCGCGCGACGTCAAGGTACTGGTGGTCGGCAACCCGGCCAACACCAACGCCTACATCGCCATGAAGTCGGCGCCTAACCTCCCAAGCAAGAACTTCACCGCCATGCTGCGCCTGGACCACAACCGCGCCCTGTCGCAGGTTGCCACCAAGCTGGGCAAGCCGGTCGGCGCGATCGAAAAGATGATCGTCTGGGGCAACCACTCGCCGAC
>JAQGLR010000372.1 GCA_028292765.1 Massilia sp.
GGCCGCCCCGTTCAACGCCATCGTCTGCCGTCATCGCGCCTCGCTCATGCCCATGCTGGGTGGCAGCGAAACGGCGGCACGTGCGGCCCTGTCCAATGACGAAGCGGTACGCAAGGTGGCCGTGTTCTGCTATCCGCTGCTGCCGGGTATCGTGCGCCTCGCCATCAAGGAGCACACCTTCATCGGCTTCGTGATGAACAACCGCGAAACTGCTGGTGCGCCTGACGGGCGATGCGGCGCCGGCAGCCGGCGCCTGAGGCGGCACACCGGCAGCGCGCTACTGCGCCACGGGCTCGGCCTGGCTGGCGGTGGCGCGGCCCCGGCTGATGCTGTCGCCGTCCCGCTTGCGCAGGCGCCAGAAAACGGCGGCCGACAGCACAGTCATGATGGCCAAGGCCCAGAATCCGCGATGCAGGGCGTCGGTGACCAGCAGCTGGTTCGTTTGCGGCACGCGGCCCAGGAACCAGGCCGTCACCAGCGAACCCGTGGCCAGGCCAAAACTCATCGACAATTGCTGGAACGAGCTCGAGATCGTGCTCGCCATGCTCGAGTCATGCGATTCGATGTCGGCATAGGCCAGGGTATTCATGCTGGAAAACTGCAGCGAGTTGAAGAAACCCAGCAGCAGGCTGATGCAGACGATGACGGCCAGCGGCGTCTCGCGCCCGACCAGCCCGAACAGCGCAATCGTCAGCCCGATGCACAGCGTATTGACCACTAATACCTGGCGGTAGCCGAAGCGCGCCAGCACTTTGGGCGCAATCAGTTTCATGCCCATCGCCGCCGCCGCCGACGGCATCATCAACAGGCCCGACTGCCAGGCCGGCAGCCCCAGTCCGAGCTGGTACAGCAGCGGCAGCAGGAAAGGCAGGCCGCCGACACCCAGGCGCGTCACGAAACCGCCCACCACCGAAATGCGAAAAGTGCGCACCTTCAGCAAGGTCAGGCGCAGCAGGGGGAACCTGGTGCGGGATGCATGCCAGGCATAGGCCGCAAGCAGGCCGAGCGACAGCGCGAGCAGCAGGCCCATCGTCGTGCCGCTGAGCGTATGCTCGCCGAACACTTCCAGCAGCCAGGACAGGATGGCCGTTCCCGAACTGAACAGGATCAGGCCGGGCACGTCGAGCGGGCGCCGCTCGTCGCCGTGGTAGTCCGGCATGTGGCGCCAGACCAGGTACATCGCGATCAAGCCAAAGGGAATGTTGATGAAGAAGATCGCGCGCCAGGAAGTCCAGTGCACGATCAGGCCGCCGACGGTCGGCCCCAACAGGGGGCCGATCAGTGCCGGGATGATGACGAAGTTCATCGCCCCCATCAGTTCGGATTTCGGGAAGGTGCGCACGATGGCCAGCCGGCCGACCGGCATCATCATCGCGCCACCGAGGCCTTGCAGCAGGCGCGCCGCGGTCATCATTTCCGCGCTGGGCGCCAGGCCGCACAGGACCGACGCCAGTGTGAAGATGCCGATTGCGATCAGGAACACACGGCGCGTGCCGTAACGGTCGGCCATCCAGCCGCTGACCGGAATGCCGACCGCAAGGCCGAGGATATAGCTGGTGACCACCGACTTCAGGCTCAGCGGCGTAACCCCGAGGCTGGCCGCAATGCTGGGGATGGCAGTGTTGACGACCGTGGCGTCGAGCTGCTCCATGAACAGGGCAGTGGCCACCAGCCACGGGAGGTAGGTCTTGACGCTGGAACTATTCAATCGGCTCTCATCCGGTCCGGCACGCACGGGCGCGCGCGCCTGATCGGATTGTCACATAATTTGGCGAAGACCGATTTCAAGCGGGCCCGCTTGTTCCTCGTCAGAAGTTGTACCGCGCGCTGAGGATCGCGAAATTGACGCCGCTGTTCGGCCGCTTGATGCTGGCGTTCGAATAATGCATGAACTTCAGGCCGATATCCCACTTGTTCTGCGTGATATAGCCGATGCCGACATGGTCGCCGAACTGGAAAGTGGTGGAGAGTTTATTGTCATAGTTGTCGTACAGCTCGGAGAGCAAATTGGCGCCGATGCCCCCCTCGACATACCAGCCCAGCTTGTCGTCCCGGCCGTAGCGCAACACCGGGGTGAAGCCGATCACACCGATGTGCTGGCGATCGCCCTTCACGCCGCGGTAGGCGCTGCCGCGCCAATAGCCCGCCGAGACGTCCCAGTAGCCCGACAGGTGGCGCCCGTTCGAGGCTAACCAGCGCCAGCGCGGGTCCCAGTTCGATTGCAGGCCCACGCGCACGAGGCGCACCTTGGCGCCGGTGCCGTAGTCAAACGAGGCCGAGTCGACCGGGCCGGCCTCAAAGGCGAACGCCGGGTTCGCGGTCAGGATCGTTGCGCCGAGAAAGATCCCGAGTTTTTTTTGGAGTAAGAACATAATTGCTTTCGTCAGAAAAGGCGCCAGTCCATGCTGGAACCATTTAATTATTCTACTAGTACCGATGAAAACACGGTGTTCTCACTCAAATAGCATGAAGGAACCATATGAGCATCCCAACTGTCGCGTTTCTTGGCATCGGCCTGATGGGCCGGCCGATGGCAGGGCGTCTCGCCGCTGCGGGCGTTCCCCTGCGCGCCTGGAACCGGACTGCCGCCAAAGCGCAGGCACTGGCGGTGCATGGCGCGCTGCCGTGCGCGTCGCTGGCGGATGCGGTCGGCGCCGCCGCGGTCGTGATCTCGATGCTCGAGGCGGGGCCGGCGGTGCAGGCGACCATGGACGCGGCCTTGCCTGCGCTGGCCCCGGGCGCGCTGTGGATCGACATGAGTTCCACGCGCCACGACGAAGCGCTGGCCTTCCATGCACGCCTGGCGGCGCAGGGCCTGCGCTTTCTCGATGCACCGGTATCCGGCGGCGTGCCCGGCGCCGAAGCGGGGACGCTCGCGATCATGGCCGGCGGCAGCCTGGCGGACTTCGACGAGGCCGCGCCGCTGTTTGCCGCCATGGGGAGCGCGCGCCTGGTTGGCCCGGCCGGGAGCGGCCAGGTGGCCAAGTTATGCAATCAATTGATCGTTGGCGCGACGATCAATATCGTGGCTGAAGCCTTGTTGCTGGCCCAGGCGGCAGGGGCCGATCCGGCAGCGGTGGTGGAGGCGATTCGCGGCGGGTTTGCCGGCAGCCGCGTGCTCGAGGTGCATGGGCAGCGCATGTTGGAGCGGGATTTCGTGCCGGGTGGGCAGGTCAAAAGCCAGTTGAAGGATTTGCGCAACGTGCTGGCGGCGGCAGGGGAGGCCGGCTTGGCCTTGCCGCTGGCGATGGCGGCAACGCGCAGCTACGAATCGATCGAGTTTGACTTGGGCAGGGCGGACCATGCGGCGGCCTTGCTGGCGCTGGAGCGGATCAATCCGGGGCGGCGCCTGGGGACGATGCCGGACAGCCTGCCTTGACCTCACCCCACCGACAACCCCGTCTCCACCAGCCTTACCCAGTAACTCGCCCCGATCGGCAGCAAGTGGTCATTGAAATCATAACTGCCGTTATGCAGCTGGCACGGTCCCAGCCCGTGCCCACCGGCCCGGTGATCGCCATCGCCATTGCCGATGAAAACATAGCACCCCGGCCTGGCCTGCAACATGAAGGCGAAATCCTCCGCGCCCATGGTCGGTTCGACCGTCGTATTCACGTTCGCCGCCCCCACCACGGCGCGCATGGCCTCGACCGCAAAGGCCGTCTGCTCGGGATGGTTGATCAGCGGCGGGTAGTTGCGTTTGAAGCCGAAGTCGACGCTGGCGTTATAAGCCGCCGCCATGCCGTTCGCCATCTCCTCCATGCGGCGCTCGACCAGGTCGAGCACGTCGGTCGAGAAGGTGCGCACGGTGCCGATCAGGACCGCTTCGTCGGGAATGACATTGGTCGCGCTGCCCGCATGGATCTGCGTAATCGACAGCACCGCCGTTTCCAGTGGATTCTTTTCGCGCGAGATGATCGTTTGCCAGGCTTGCGCGATCTGCACCGCGACCATCACCGGATCGATGCCGCGGTGCGGCTGGGCGGCGTGCGCGCCCTTGCCCTTCACGACGACGCGGAACTCGTTACTGGAGGCCATCATCGGCCCCGGAATCACGCCGAAGCTGCCCGCAGGCAGGCCCGGCCAGTTATGCATGCCATACACGGCATCCATCGGGAACCGCTCGAACAGGCCATCCTCGATCATCTTGCGGGCGCCGGCGCCGCCTTCCTCGGCCGGCTGGAAAATCAGGTACACGGTGCCATCAAAGTTGCGATGAAGCGACAAATAGTGGGCCGCGCCCAATAACATCGCCGTATGCCCGTCGTGGCCGCATGCATGCATCTTGCCGGGGTGGCGCGACGCATGGTCAAATGTGTTGAGCTCCTGCATGGGCAGCGCATCCATGTCGGCGCGCAGGCCAATGGCACGGTTGGAAGTCCCGTTCTTGACGATGCCGACGACGCCGGTCACACCGAGCCCGCGCACCACCGGAATGCCCCACTCGGCGAGGCGCGCGGCAATGACGTCGGCGGTGCGTTGTTCTTCGTAGCAGAGTTCGGGGTGGGCATGCAGGTCGCGCCGGATTTGTTCCAGTTCGGTTTGGAAAGCGAGGATAGGTTCAACGAGTCTCATCTTGTTCTCCCAGGCTGCATGGACAGCTATACAAGTGTTTTGGACTATTGTAGCCCGTCTCATCATGCGAAATCCAGCACCCGCCACGAGCGCCGTCGGAATCAGCTAAAGTATTGGTTTATCGACGTTTTTTCCAAGAATTGATTCCGATGTCCATCACCCAAGTCCGCGCCGCCTGCCCCCACGATTGCCCCGACACCTGCGCCTTGCTCGTCACCGTCGAAGACGGTGTCGCAACCGAAGTGCGCGGCGATCCGGAGCATCCGACCACGGCCGGCGTGTTGTGCACGAAGGTGTCGCGCTACGTCGAGCGCACCTATTCGCCGGACCGCGTGCTGTACCCGATGCGCCGCGTCGGCAAGAAAGGTGAAGGAAAGTTCGAGCGCATCAGCTGGGACGCCGCCCTGGACGAAATCGCGACTCGCTTGAAGCTGATTTCTGCGCGTGATCCGGAAGCCATCCTGCCCTACAGCTATTGCGGCACGATGGGCCTGGTGCAGGGCGAGGCGATGTCGATGCGCTTCTTCAACAAGCTGGGTGCATCCCTGCTCGATCGCACCATCTGCGCCACGGCCGGCGCGGCCGGCTACAAGTACACGGTCGGCGCCTCGATCGGCACCGCCATGGAGCAGTTCCAGGACGCCAGACTGATCATCATCTGGGGCGGCAATCCGATCGCCTCGAACCTGCACTTCTGGATGCGCGCCCAGGAAGCCAAGCGCCGCGGCGCGACGCTGATCGCGATCGACCCCTACCGCTCGCTGACGGCCGAGAAGTGCCACCAGCACATTGCGCT
>JAQGLR010000374.1 GCA_028292765.1 Massilia sp.
ATGACGGCCGCATGACCGATGGCCAGGGCCGCACCGTGGACTTCAAGAACACGGTGATCGTGATGACCTCGAACCTGGGTTCGCACAAGATCCAGTCGATGGACACCGACGAGCCGGCGGTGGTGAAGATGGCCGTGATGGCCGAGGTGCGCGGACACTTCCGTCCGGAGTTCATCAACCGCATCGACGACATCGTCGTGTTCCATGCGCTCGACGAGAAGAACATCGGCGCGATCGCCAGGATCCAGCTGCGCAGCCTCGAGGAGCGCCTGGCGAAGATGGAGATGACGCTCGACATCGACGAGGCCGCGCTGCAGAAGATCGCCGATGCCGGTTTCGATCCGGTGTATGGCGCGCGGCCGCTGAAGCGCGCGATCCAGCAGCAGATCGAAAATCCGTTGTCGAAAGCGATCCTGTCGGGGCGGTTCGGGCCGAAGGACACGATTCCGGTACGGGTGCGGGGCGGGCAGCTGGTGTTCGGCGAGCAATCGCAGGTGGAGCTGGCGAAGTAAGCGATTTTCCAGGAAGCGGCAGGGAAGGGGCGCAGCCATGCGCCCCTTTTTTGTTTACTCAGGGAAGATAGCCTTACATCACCGATTTTCTGAGAAGGAAGAAACGATGCCCGACTTCGATTCGAACCGGCGCCAGCTCCTGAAGGCCTCCGCCGTGGCCGTCGGCGGCGTCGCCGCTGCCGGGCAGCTTGCCCCACATGCCGAGGCTGCCGCCGCTGTTGCAACCACTGCGCAGCCGGCCGCCCCGACCGCACCCGCACTGATGAGCATCCGCCTGCGCGTAAATGGCGCCGAACACCAGCTGATGGTCGACCCGCGCACCACCTTGCTGGACGCGCTGCGCGAGCGCCTGCACCTGACCGGCAGCAAGAAGGGCTGCGACCAGGGCCAGTGCGGCGCCTGCACCGTGATCGTCGACGGCCGCCGCGTGACCTCCTGCCTGACCCTGGCCGTGATGCAGGAAGGCCATGAGATCACCACCATCGAAGGACTCGGCACCCCGAATAATTTGCATCCGCTGCAGGCCGCCTTCATCAAGCACGACGGTTTCCAGTGCGGCTTCTGCACGCCGGGACAGATCTGCTCGGCCGTGGGGATGCTGGAAGAGATGCGCGCGGGCGTGCCGAGCCATGTGACGGCCGACCTGAACGCGCCCGTACAAGCAAGCCCCATCGAATTCCGCGAACGCATGAGCGGTAACCTTTGCCGCTGCGGGGCCTACTCGAACATCCAGGAAGCGATCGCCGAAGTGGCAGGCGCGCCGCGCGGGGAGATGAAGGCATGAAAGCATTCACCTACGAACGCGCCACCTCGCCGGCGCAGGCCGCCGCGACGGCCGCACGCATCCCGAATTCCCGCTTCGTTGCCGGCGGCACCAACTTGCTGGACCTGATGAAGCTCCAGATCGAAACCCCGGCCCACCTCATCGACGTCAACGACCTCGCACTCGACCGGATCGAAGCGACGGCTGATGGCGGCCTGCGGATCGGCGCCCTGGTGCGCAACGCCGACCTGGCAAGCGACCCGCGGGTAAGGCGCGACTACGGCGTGCTGACCCGGGCGCTGGTGGCGGGCGCCTCGGGCCAGCTGCGCAACCAGGCGACCACCGCCGGCAACCTGCTGCAGCGGACCCGCTGCCCGTACTTCTACGATACCAACCAGCCCTGCAACAAGCGCAAACCGGGCAGCGGCTGCGGCGCCATCGGCGGCTTTTCCCGCCTGCACGCGATCGTCGGCCAGAGCGACATGTGCATCGCCACGCACCCGAGCGACATGGCGGTGGCGATGCGGGTGCTCGACGCCCAGGTCGAAACCGTCAACCCGGATGGCGCCACGCGCGTCATCCCGATTGCCGACTTCCACCGCCTGCCCGGCAAGACGCCGCACATCGACCACAACCTGAAACCGGGTGAGCTGATCACGGCCGTCACCCTGCCGCCGCCGGTCGGCGGCATGCAGGTCTACAGCAAGGTGCGCGACCGGGCATCGTATGCGTTCGCGCTGGTGTCGGTGGCCGCCATCGTGCAGCGCGACGGCAGCGGGCGCGTGGCGCTGGGCGGCGTCGCCCACAAGCCATGGCGCGTCGAGGCGGCGGAAAGCAGCATCCCGCGCGGCGCCGACGCGTTTGCCGCAGCCTTGCTCGCCGGCGCACGGACGACCGAGGACAACGCATTCAAGCTGCCGTTGGTGTCGCGCACGATTGCCGCGATTGTCGCTGATGCAAAAAAAGGGTAAGCCATGAAATTCAACGATCCCGCAAGCACCAACCCGATCGACCAGCTGAAGGTCGTGGGCCAGCCGGTCAACCGTATCGACGGCCCCCTCAAAACGACCGGCACGGCGCCCTACGCCATGGACCGCCATGACGCGGTACCCAACCAGGCGCACGGCTATATCGTCGGCTCCGCCGTCCCCAAGGGCCGCATCGTCTCGATCGACATGGCGGCGGCAAAAGCCGCGCCCGGCGTGATCGCGATCGTCACCGCGGCGAATGCCGGCAAGCTGAATAAAGGCAACTTCAACACCGCGCTGCTGCTGGGCGGCCCGCGCATCGAGCACTACCACCAGGCGGTCGCGCTGGTCGTGGCGGACACCTTCGAGCAGGCGCGCGACGCCGCCCACCTGCTGCGCATCAAGTACGAACGCGACCAGGGCGTGTTCGACCTGCATGCGGTGCGCGCCAAGGCGGCCCCGCCGAAGAAGGACGCCTCGGCCGAAACGAAAGTCGGCAACTTCACCGGGGCGTTCGCCTCGGCCCCGGTGCGGCTCGATGCCGAATACACGACGGCCCATGAGTCGCATTCGATGATGGAGCCGCACGCCAGCGTCGCGGCCTGGGATGGCGACCAGCTGACCCTGTGGACGTCGAACCAGATGGTCGCGTGGAGCGTCGGCGACCTGGCCAGGACGCTCGGTATCCCGAAGAGTAAGGTACACGTCATGTCGCCGTATATCGGCGGCGGTTTCGGCTCCAAGCTGTTCCTGCGCGCCGACGCGCTGATGGCGGCGCTGGGCGCCAGGGCGGCGCGGCGCCCGGTAAAGGTGACCCTCCAGCGCGCGCTGATCCCGAACAACACGACGCACCGCTCGGCCACCATCCAGCGCATCCGCATCGGCGCCACGCGCGAGGGCAAGATCACGGCGATCGCCCACGAAAGCGCGTCCGGCGACCTGGCGAACGGCAATCCGGAGAATGCGGCGACCCAGACCCGCTCGCTGTACGCGGGCGAACACCGCATGACCTCGAACCGCGTGGCCGTGATGGACCTGCCGGAGGCGAACGCGATGCGCGCGCCGGGCGAGGCGCCCGGCATGGCGGCGCTGGAAATCGCGATGGACGAGATGGCGGAAAAGCTCGGCATCGACCCGGTGCGGTTCCGCATCCTGAACGATACGCAGGTCGTGCCGGACAACCCGCAGAAGCCCGAGTCGACCGACCCGCAGTCGAAGAAGCCCGAGGAAAAGACGAAGCACAACCCGCACCCGCCGTTCTCGCAGCGCCAGTTCGTCAAATGCCTGCAGGTCGGCGCCGAGCGCTTCGGCTGGAACAAGCGTTCCGCCAAACCCGGACAGGTGCGCGATGGACGCTGGCTGGTCGGCGTCGGCATGGCATCGGCCTTCCGCGACAACCTGCTGACCAAGTCAGCCGCGCGCGTGCGCCTCGACCGGCGCGGCTTCGTGACCGTGGAAACCGACATGACCGATATCGGCACCGGCAGCTACACGATCATCGCGCAGACGGCCAGCGAGATGATGGGCGTGCCGATCGAGCGCGTGAAGGTGCGCCTGGGCGACTCGAGCTTCCCGGCGTCCTGCGGTTCGGGCGGGCAGTGGGGCGGGAATAACTCGACGGCCGGGGTGTATGCCGCGTGCATGAAACTGCGCGAGGCGGTCGCCAGGCAAGCCGGCTTCGACCCCGAGCGCGCCATCTTCGCCGATGGGCTGGTGCGGGCGGGAGATAAAAGCCTGCCGCTGGCGCAGGCGGTGGGCGAGCGCGAGATCGTCGCGGAAGACTTCATCGAATACGGCGACATCAACAAGCGCTTCCAGCAGTCGACCTTCGGCGCGCACTTCGTGGAAGTGGGCGTCGATGCGGTGACCTGCGAGGTGCGCGTGCGCCGCATGCTGGCCGTGTGCGCGGCCGGGCGCATCCTGAATCCGAAGACGGCGCGCAGCCAGGTGATCGGCGCGATGACGATGGGCGTCGGTGCGGCGCTGATGGAGGAACTGGCCGTCGATACCCGGCTCGGCTTCTTCGTGAACCACGACCTCGCGACCTACGAGGTGCCGGTGCATGCCGACATTCCGCACCAGGACGTCATTTTCCTCGACGAGACCGACCCGATGTCGTCGCCGATGAAGGCGAAGGGCATCGCGGAGCTGGGCATTTGCGGGGTGGCGGCGGCGATCGCCAACGCGGTCTACAACGCCACCGGGGTGCGTGTGCGCAGCTATCCGATCACGCTCGACAAGCTGATCACGAAGATGCCGCTGTCGGTGTAGGGGCAGCCTGGCGGCAGTGCGCGCCAGCAAGCTGGCGCGCTTTTGTCTACACTGGCTGCTCTCGAGTTTTCAACGGTCGGCAATGCGATGAGTACAACAAGCCTGCGCCAGGATGCGCGCGTGATCGGCCTGGTCGGCGTTTCGCACGGGGTGTCCCACTTCTTCCACCTGATCCTGGCGGGCCTGTTCCCCTGGCTCAAAACCGCATTCGCGCTGTCGTACGCCGAGCTGGGCCTCCTGATGACCGTGTTTTTCGTGGTCTCGGGCATCGGCCAGGCCTTGTCGGGCTTTGTCGTCGACCGCGTCGGCGCGCGCCGGGTGCTGTTTTCAGGGCATGCATTGCTGGGTATCGCGGCGCTGCTGCTGGCGAGCGCGCCGAACTACGCGGTGCTGATGCTCGGTTCGCTCCTCGCCGGCTGCGGCAACGCCGTGTTCCACCCGGCAGGCTACACACTGCTGAATCAAAACGTGTCCGGGGAGCGCTTGCCCCATGCTTTCTCGGTGCACGGTATTTCAGGCAACATCGGCTGGGCCGCAGCGCCGCTGTTCCTGGCGGCCGTCGCCACGCTCTCCAGCTGGCGCATCGCGCTGCTGTCCGCCGCCGCGATCCCGTTCTGCATGCTGGCCATCCTGCTGCTGAACAGCAAAGCCCTGGCGGTGCGCGCCACGCCCCAGCCGCAAGGCGCGAGTGCGCCCGGCGGCTCCTTCGCTTTCCTGCGCCTGCCCCAGGTCTGGATGTGTTTCGGGTTCTTTTTCCTGACCTCGGTGGCGCTGGGCGGCATCCAGGCCTTCTCGTCCACCAGCCTGACTGCGCTGTACGGCATTTCCCTGGCGACGGCGGCGACCGCCTATACGACCTTCATGCTGTCGTCGGCAGTCGGCATGGTGGCCGGCGGCTTCCTCGCCGCCAGGGCCCATAACCACGGGCGCACCATCGCGATTGCCTTCCTGTTTGCGGCCGGGCTGGCGCTGCTGCTGTCGGCATCGACCGTGCCGGCGGCGATGGTCGTCGTCGTGATGGGCGCGATGGGCCTGGCGATGGGCGTTGCCGGCCCGTCGCGCGACCTCCTGATCCGCGCCGCCGCGCCGCCGAACGCGAGCGGGCGGGTGTTCGGCATCGTCTATTCGGGCCTGGACAGCGGCATGGCCGTCGGCCCGCTGCTGTTCGGTACGCTGATGGACGACGGGCAGCCGGCCGCGCTCTTCATCGGCGTGGCGCTGTTCCAGACGCTGGCGATTGCGACCGCGGTGGGTGCGGGCGCGAATGGGCGCGCGCCGGTGCCGCACAAGGCGTGAAGGCGCCGGATTAACTGCGCCTGCGCAGCACCATTCCCATCAAAGCCAGCCCGGCCAGCACCAGGGCGGCGGTCCTTGGTTCCGGCACCTCGTTGGTATCCGGCAGCCCGACTACCGGCAACTCGACAATCGGCGGCACCAGGATCGGCGGCACGACCTCGGGCGGCGTTCCAGGTGGCGTTGGCGGAGGCGTAACCGGCGTCCCCGGCGGCGGCACGATCACGATGGTTGCGGGAACGTGCAGCGACATCAGTTCACCAATCTTGCCGCCCTTTCTGTCGAGGAAGTTCACCTTCAGGTGCGGCTCGTCCAGGTCCGGCGCGCCGGTGAAGGCAAAGGTGAACATCATGTTGTCAGCCAGCAGGATGGGGGCGCCGTACAGGCAAAGCGCTTTGTCGGCCGAGTTGTTACCGCCGCCCTTGCAGCCATTCGCGTTCAGTTCGCGCGCGTTCAGCTTCCACGCCCCGGCGCCTGCCGGCGCGCTGGCCAGCGCGACGCTGTCGAAGCGCCCGATTTCCTTGATGCCGAGGGCGCCGAGCATGGTGGCGCGGCTCCAGTCGCCGCTGTGCCTGGCCGCGTCGATTTCCAGCGTCAGGACATTGTCGTTCCAGTTCGTGGTGAAGACCACATCCTGAAAAGTCAGCACGCCTGCCTGGGCAGAACCGAGTGCTGTGCTTGCGGCAAGCGCCAGGGCCAGCTTGCGAAGAGTCGTTTTCAAGATGCGTTGCCTTTGTGTGCGCCTGCTTTCGCGCGCTGTGTTGTTGTAAGTACGACCAAGCCCCATGCTGCGCTTGATAATGCTTTAGGTCAACATTTTATAAAGAAAAGAAATAAAAAAAGCCGAAGTGCAATGTTATGCAATAAGTCAGCGACGCTTCGGCACGAGAATGTCCCGGTGTAAAGCAGCCCACCATTTCACCATGTGAAATTTGCGTCTCATGGAGTGGTAAGCTGCAGCACAAACGCGCCCCCATGGATTCCCATTCTAAGAAATTTCCTCCCGCATCGTGGAATCATCATTCCAAGTTATTGTTTTTTAAGGGAATAAAAATAATCAGATGTCTTATATAAGACCTATTGTGCTCTGCACAACCTGATCTATGATTTGTCTACCGGATTTCATTTCGCAGCTCAGCATTTCCCCCGCTTCTTCGCATTTCTTTTATTTATCAGGAGAATCAAATGGCAACTCGTGAACAGCAGATCGCAGCCTTGAAAACTGACTGGGAAACCAATCCACGCTGGAAAGGCGTGGTGCGCAATTACACCGCCGAAGACGTGGTCCGCCTGCGCGGATCGCTCCAGATCGAGCACACGCTGGCCAGGCGCGGCGCTGAAAAGCTGTGGGACCTCGTCAACAACGAGCCCTTCGTCAACGCCCTCGGCGCGCTGACCGGCAACCAGGCGATGCAGCAGGTGAAAGCCGGCCTGAAGGCTATCTACCTGTCGGGCTGGCAGGTCGCCGGCGATGCCAACGTGGCCGGCGAAATGTATCCGGACCAGTCGCTGTATCCGGCCAACTCGGTGCCGCTGGTGGTGCGTCGCATTAACAACACCTTCCAGCGTGCCGACCAGATTCAATGGTCCGAAGGCAAGGACGACATCGATTACTTCGCCCCGATCGTGGCCGATGCCGAAGCCGGTTTCGGCGGCGTGCTGAACGCGTTCGAGCTGATGAAGTCGATGATCGAGGCGGGCGCGGCCGGCGTGCACTTCGAAGACCAGCTGGCCTCGGTCAAGAAATGCGGCCACATGGGCGGCAAAGTGCTGGTGCCGTCGCGCGAAGCCGTCGAAAAGCTCACCGCCGCGCGCCTGGCGGCCGACGTGATGGGCACCTCGACCCTGGTCATTGCCCGTACCGATGCCGAAGCGGCCGACCTGCTGACCTCCGACGTCGACCCGATCGACCAGCCGTTCTGCACCGGGGAACGCACCGTCGAGGGTTTCTACAAGGTGCGCCCGGGCATCGAACAGGCGATTTCGCGCGCGCTGGCCTACGCCCCGTATGCCGACCTGGTGTGGTGCGAGACCGGCAAGCCCGACCTGAACTTCGCCAAGCAGTTCGCCGATGCGGTGCACGCCAGGTTCCCGGGCAAGATGCTGGCCTACAACTGCTCGCCTTCGTTCAACTGGAAGAAGAACCTGGATGACGCGACGATCGCCAAATTCCAGAAGGAACTGGGCGCGATGGGCTACAAGTTCCAGTTCATCACGCTGGCCGGCTTCCACGCGCTGAACTACGGCATGTTCAACCTGGCCCACGGCTATGCGCGCCGCCAGATGTCGGCATTCGTGGAGCTGCAGGAAGCCGAATTCGCCGCCGCCGAGAAGGGCTTCACGGCCGTGAAACACCAGCGCGAAGTCGGCACCGGTTATTTCGACGCCGTCACCCAGGCCATCCAGCAAAACCAGAGCTCGACCACGGCGCTGCACGGCTCGACCGAGGATGAGCAGTTTTTCGACGAAAAGAAAGTCGCCTGACATTTATCAGGTGGCATCAGGTGGCATCAAGCCTCGCAGCCGGCCTTGGCCGGAGGCGAGGCGCAGATCAAAAAAGCCGCGGCGTTACAGCCGCGGCTTTTTCCTTTTTCATTCGATGAATGTCGGCCCTGCGCGGTTTAGTGGATAATGGCGACAATTGCGCCGCCTGCTCGGCGGCATCTGCATCGACTCTTTTTTTGGAATTCCCCCTATGTTGAGCTACCGCCACGCCTTTCACGCGGGTAATCACGCCGACGTCCTCAAGCACTTCGTCCAGGTGCAACTGCACCTGTACATGAACCAGAAGGACACGGCCTACACCTACATCGACACCCATTCGGGCGCCGGCGTGTATGCGCTCGACAGTTCGTTTGCGACCAAAAAGGCCGAGTTCGATACCGGCATCGGTCCGCTCTGGACCCGCACCGATATCCCGCCGGCACTCGCCGAGTACGTCGCATTGGTCAAGGGCATGAACCCGAGCGGCAAGATGCGCTATTACCCGGGTTCGCCGTACGTGGCCGACCAGATGACGCGGCCAGAGGATCGCCTCCGCCTGTTCGAACTGCATCCGGCCGACAGCAAGATTTTGTCGGAAAACTTCCGCAAGGATGAGGCGCACAAGGCCGAGCAGGGAGAACGTGCGCGCGGGCGCCGGGTGATGATCGAGCGCGGCGACGGCTTCCTCAGCATGAAAGCCTTGCTGCCGCCGCCATCGCGCCGCGCGCTGGTGCTGATCGACCCGCCCTACGAAATGAAGGACGACTACCGCAAGGTGAAGGATGCGATCGAGGACGCGCTCGGGCGCTTCCCGGCCGGCATCTACGCCGTCTGGTATCCGTT
>JAQGLR010000418.1 GCA_028292765.1 Massilia sp.
GGCCCGACACGATCGTCATGCCGATGATCGGCTGGTTCTTGCGCGAGTCGGTGCAGGCGACGCACTTCGGATTCTGGTCTTCGTTCGGGCCGCGGAACAGCTTTTCGATCTTGCCCTGCAGGGCGCCATTTTCCTCGGTGACGCGCACCAGGGCCTTTGGTTTGCCGGTTTCGTCGTCGATGGTTTTCCACAGGCCGACCGGCGAGGCGTTCTGGGCCCAAGCGGCGGAAGTGAACATCACGGCGGCGAGCAGGCTGGCTTTGATCAGGGTCTTCATCTTGGGGTCTCCATTGTTTTAGTTACGCTGAGGACAGTGTAGCAAACCCTGCGCGCAACTTGTCGATAAATAGCTTGCTGGATGTTTCAGGCGCCGGGCACTGCGTGGCCGAGCAGGTCAAAAAAAACGCGGCCACCGGGGCCGCGTTCCTCATGGTGCGGTTCAGCCCGCAGCGAGCTTGCCCAGCTGCTCGCGCATCTTGTCGATCGTCGCCGAGAAGTTCGCCAGGCGTTCCTTCTCCTGGGCCACCACCGCGGCCGGCGCGCGCGCCACGAAGCTTTCGCTCGACAGCTTGCCGTTGGCCTTGGCGATCTCGCCCTCGATACGCGCGATCTCCTTCGACAGGCGTTCGCGTTCGGCGCCGACGTCGATCTCGACCTTGAGCATCAGCTTGGTGGTGCCGACGACCGACACGGCCGCCGGCGACTCCGGCAGCGCATCGACGATCTGCACCTCGGCGAGTTTACCGAGCGACTGGATGAACGGTGCGAAGCCCGCCATGTTCGCACGGTCCGCATCGTTGCCCGGCTCGACGATCAGCGGCACGCGCACCGACGGCGACAGCTTCATTTCGCCGCGCAGGTTGCGCGTCGCATTCGTCAGGTCTTTCAGCTGGGCCATCCAGCCTTCGGCCGATTCACTGATCAGTGATTCGTCCGCAACCGGGTAGGGCTGCAGCATGATGGAATCACCAGTCTTGCCGGCCATCGGCGCGATGGCCTGCCACAGCGCTTCGGTCACGAACGGGATGATCGGGTGCGCCAGGCGCAGGATCACCTCCAGCACGCGCAGCAGGGTGTGGCGCGTGGCGCGCTGCTGCGCCTCGGTCCCTTGCTGGACCGTGACCTTGGCCACTTCCAGGTACCAGTCGCAGTACTCGTCCCAGACGAATTTATAAATCGTGCTGGCGATGTTGTCGAAGCGGTAGTCGGCGAAACCCTTGGCCACCTCGAGTTCGGCGCGGTTCATCAGCGAGATGATCCAGCGGTCGGCCTGCGACAGGTCGGCTTCGTCGGGCGCTGCGCAGTCCTTGCCTTCCGTGTTCATCATCACGAAGCGGGTCGCGTTCCACAGCTTGTTGCAGAAGTTGCGGTAGCCTTCGGCGCGGCCCAGGTCGAAATTGATGTTGCGGCCCAGCGAGGCATAGCTCGCCATGGTAAAACGCACGGCGTCGGTGCCGAAGGCCGGGATCCCGCCCGGGAACTCTTTACGAGTGGCTTTCGCGATTTTCTCGGCGGCGCGCGGGTCCATCAGGCCGGCGGTGCGTTTCGCCACCAGCGACTCGACGTCGATGCCGTCGATCAGGTCGATCGGGTCGAGCGTGTTGCCCTTCGACTTGGACATCTTCTGGCCGCTCGAATCGCGCACCAGGCCGTGCACGTACACCGTCTCGAACGGCACCTTGCCGGTGAAGTGCGCGGTCATCATGACCATGCGCGCGACCCAGAAGAAGATGATGTCGAAACCGGTCACCAGGACGGAGGACGGCAGGAACATCTTCATGTCCGGCGTCTCTTCCGGCCAGCCCATGGTCGAGAAGGGCACGAGCGCCGACGAGAACCAGGTGTCGAGCACGTCTTCGTCGCGGCGCAGTTCACCGGTAATCCCTTGCGCGGCCGCTTTCGCTTTCGCTTCTTCCTCGTCGCGGGCGACGACGATGTTGCCGTTTTCGTCGAACCAGGCCGGGATGCGGTGGCCCCACCACAGCTGGCGCGAAATGCACCAGTCCTGGATGTTACCGAGCCACTGGTTATAGGTCGTGCTCCAGTTCTCCGGTACGAACCTGATCTCGCCGCTGGCGACTTTTTCCAGCGCCACGTCGGTGATCGACTTGCCCGGATTGAAGGTGCCTTCCGGCGCCGGCTTGGTCATGGCGACGAACCACTGGTCGGTCAGCATCGGCTCGATGACGACACCGGTGCGGTCGCCGCGCGGCACCATCAGCTTGTGCGCCTTGACCTCTTGCAGGAAACCCTGCGCTTCGAGGTCGGCGACGATCTGCTTGCGGGCGGCGAAGCGGTCCATGCCCTGGTACTGGGCGGGCGCGTTTTCGTTGATCTTCGCGTCGAGCGTGAAGATGTTGAGGGGTTCCAGGCCGGCGCGCTGGCCGACGGCGTAGTCGTTGAAGTCGTGCGCCGGCGTGATCTTCACGCAGCCGGTGCCGAATTCCTTGTCGACGTAGGTGTCCGCAATGACCGGCACTTCGCGGCCCGTGAGCGGCAGTTTGAGCATCTTGCCGTGCAGGTGGGTATAGCGTTCGTCGCTCGGGTCCACGGCCACTGCCACGTCGCCCAGCATGGTCTCAGGACGGGTCGTCGCGACCGTCAGGCTGCCGCTGCCATCGACCAGCGGATAGCGGATGTACCACATCGAACCGTCTTCCTCGACCGAATCCACCTCCAGGTCGGACACGGCCGTGCCCAGCTTCGGGTCCCAGTTCACCAGGCGCTTGCCGCGGTAGATCAGGCCCTGTTCGTACAGGCGCACGAACACTTCCGAGACGGTCTTCGAGCGCGCTTCATCCATCGTGAAGTATTCGCGGTCCCAGTCGGCCGAGGCGCCCATGCGGCGCATCTGGCCGGTGATGGTATTGCCCGACTGTTCCTTCCACTCCCAGACCTTCTTGATGAATTCGTCGCGGCCGAGGTCGTGGCGCGAAATCTTCCGGGCGTCGAGCTGGCGCTCGACCACGATTTGCGTGGCGATGCCGGCGTGGTCGGTGCCCGGGATCCAGGCCGTGTTATAGCCGCGCATGCGGTAGTAGCGCGTCAGGCCGTCCATCACGGTCTGGTTGAACGCATGGCCCATGTGCAGCGTGCCCGTCACGTTCGGCGGCGGCAGCTGGATGCTGAACGACGGTTTGTCGGCGTCGAGGGTGGCGGCGAAGTAACCGCGCCGTTCCCACTCGGCGCGCCAGTATTGTTCAATGTCGGCTGGCTCGAAAGACTTGGCTAATTCCATGATAGGGACGGTGTGATGTGCGAAAACGAACATTATAGAGGAGGCGGGAGGGGAAGCGGTCGTGGGCCGGGATCACCTCAAATTCTTTCTTGCCAACGCCCATCGGCACGTTATAATCCGCCCGCTGCCGCCATGGCAGCAAACGCTAGGGGTCCTGCGCATCAAGCGATGCGCGGGTGAGATATACCCTCTGAACCTGATCTGGATAATGCCAGCGAAGGGAAGCTTCGAGATGTCATGCAACTGCGCACACGCGGCTGCCCTGTGTCTCCGACTCCTTTGCTGGCTCCGCAAAGGAGCCGCATGAATGCACCACTGAAGTTCGACGCCGCCACCGCCCTGGTGGACAGCGCCGCTATCGCCCCCTTCCCGAACTCCACCAAAGTCTTCATCGAAGGCAGCCGGCCCGACATCCGCGTGCCGATGCGCGCCGTCGCGCAAAGCCCGACGCCGGCCAGCTTCGGCGGCGAGGAAAACCCGCCGGTGTTCGTCTACGACACCTCCGGTCCCTACACCGACCCGGCCGCTTCGATCGACATCCGGCGCGGCCTGCCGGCGCTGCGCGCAGGCTGGATCGGCGAACGCGGCGATACCGAACAACTGGCCGGTCCCAGCTCGGCCTACGGCGCAGGGCGCCTGACGGACGCCAGCCTCGACGCGCTGCGCTTCGGGCTGCAGCGCCTGCCGCGCCGCGCCAGGGCGGGCGCCAACGTCACCCAGATGCACTATGCGCGGCAAGGCATCGTCACGCCCGAGATGGAGTTCGTCGCCCTGCGCGAGAACCTGCAACGCAAACAATACCTGGCCCAGCTGGAGGCGGGCGGCGAGCATGGCAGGCGCACGGCCGCGCTGCTGGGCCGCCAGCATCCGGGCCAGTCCTTCGGCGCGCAGATCCCGCAGGAGATCACGCCGGAATTCGTGCGCGACGAGGTGGCGCGCGGCCGCGCCATCATTCCGGCCAACATCAACCATCCCGAAAGCGAGCCGATGATCATCGGCCGCAATTTCCTTGTGAAGATCAACGCCAACATCGGCAATTCGGCGGTGACCTCGTCGATCGGGGAAGAGGTCGAGAAGATGACCTGGGCGATCCGCTGGGGCGCCGACAACGTGATGGACCTGTCGACCGGCAAGCACATCCACGAAACGCGCGAATGGATCATCCGCAACAGCCCGGTCCCGATCGGGACCGTGCCGCTCTACCAGGCGCTGGAAAAGGTGAACGGCAAGGCCGAAGACCTCACCTGGGAAATCTACCGCGACACGCTCATCGAACAGGCCGAGCAGGGCGTCGACTACTTCACCATCCACGCCGGCGTGCGCCTCGCTTACGTGCCGATGACGGCCAAACGCCTCACCGGCATCGTCTCGCGTGGCGGCTCGATCATGGCCAAGTGGTGCCTGGCGCACCACAAGGAGTCCTTCCTGTACACGCATTTCGAAGACATCTGCGCCATCATGAAGGCCTATGACGTCGCCTTCAGCCTGGGCGACGGCCTGCGCCCGGGCTCGATCTACGATGCCAACGACGAGGCCCAGCTGGCCGAGCTGAAGACGCTCGGTGAACTGACGCAGATTGCGTGGAAGCACGACGTGCAAACCATGGTCGAAGGCCCGGGCCACGTGCCGCTGCACCTGATCCGCGAGAACATGGACCTGCAGCTGGAGCAATGCCACGAAGCGCCGTTCTACACGCTCGGGCCGCTCACCACCGACATCGCGCCCGGCTACGACCACATCACCTCCGGCATCGGCGCCGCCACCATCGGCTGGTACGGCACGGCGATGCTGTGCTACGTCACGCCGAAGGAACACCTCGGCCTGCCCGACAAGGCGGATGTAAAAGACGGGATCATCACCTACAAGATCGCCGCGCACGCGGCGGACCTGGCCAAGGGCCATCCGGGTGCGCAGATCCGCGACAACGCCCTGTCCAAGGCGCGCTTCGAGTTCCGCTGGGAAGACCAGTTCAACCTGGGCCTGGACCCGGACAAGGCGCGCGCCTTCCACGACGAGACGCTGCCAAAGGACTCGGCCAAGGTCGCGCATTTCTGCTCGATGTGCGGCCCGCATTTCTGCTCGATGAAGATTACGCAGGAGGTGCGGGCGTATGCCGCCGCCAGCGGCGTCGGGGAAGGGCAGGCGCTGGCCCACGGCATGCAGGAAAAGGCCGTCGAATTCGTGCGCGGCGGCGCGAAACTGTATCGCGAGGTGTGACCGTGCTCGCCATGGACATGCTCGAGATTGAACTCAATGGCGAACCCTACCGGCTACCGGGCGGGCAGACCCTCGAAGACCTGGTGCGTGCGCTTGGCGTTGGCAAGTCGGCGGTGGCGCTGGCGGTCAACCGCGAGGTGGTGCCGCGCCAGCAATGGGCCGGCCGTGCGCTCCTGCAGCGCGACCGGGTAGACATCGTGCGCGCCATCGGTGGCGGCTGAAAGGACCAATATGAACGACGCTTTTTTGACTATCGCAGGCCGCCAGTACCGCTCGCGCCTGCTGGTGGGCAGCGGAAAATACCGCGACCTGATCGAGACCCGCGACGCCACCCTCGCGGCAGAAGCCGAGATCGTGACGGTGGCGATCCGCCGCGTGAACATCGGCCAGGACCCGAACGCGCCAAGTTTGCTCGACGTGCTGCCGCCTGAACAGTTTACGATCCTGCCGAATACGGCGGGCTGCTACAACGCCGTCGACGCGGTCTACACGCTGCAGATGGCGCGCGAGCTGCTGGGCGGGCAGAAGCTCGTCAAGCTGGAGGTGCTGGGCGACGAGAAGACCCTGTTCCCGCACATGCCGGAGACCTTGAAAGCGGCCGAGACGCTGGTGCGCGACGGCTTTGACGTGATGGTCTACTGCAGCGACGACCCGATACAGGCAAGGATCCTGCAAGAGATCGGCGTTGTCGCCGTGATGCCGCTGGCCTCCCTGATCGGCTCCGGCATGGGCATCCTCAATCCGTGGAATTTGTCGCTGATCATCGAGCAGGCGACGGTGCCGGTACTGGTCGACGCCGGCGTCGGCACGGCGTCGGACGCCGCCATTGCCATGGAGCTGGGCTGCGACGGCGTGCTGATGAACACGGCAATCGCCGGCGCACGCGAGCCGGTGCGGATGGCGCGTGCGATGAAGCTGGCGGTGCAGGCAGGGCGCGAGGCCTATCTCGCAGGCCGCATGCCGAAACGCTTCGCCGCCTCGCCCTCGTCGCCCACCGAAGGACGCATCGCATGACGGGTTCGAACGGCGTTCCCTCGGTACTGGTCTTCGCCGGCCTCGATCCGAGCGGCGGCGCGGGCCTGGCTGCCGACGTGCTGGCCATCGCCGCCCAGGGCGCGCACGCGCTGCCGGTCGCCACCGCACTCACGGTGCAGGACAACAACCGGGTGCATGCGGTGGCGCCGGTCGATACCGCCCTCGTGCTGCGCCAGGCCCAGGCGCTGCTCGACACCTGCGACATCCGCGCGGTAAAGATCGGCATTCCCGGCAACCGCGCCAATGCCGAGGCAATCGCCGCCTTCCTGGGTCGGCTGCGCGAACGCGACCCGCAGCTTCCGATCGTGCTCGACCCGGTGCTGGCGAGCGGCCATGGCGACCCGCTCGCCGAAGGCGATCCGCTGGAAGCGCTCGCCGGCTTGCTGGCCGTGGCGACCATCGCGCTGCCGAATGAGCCGGAAGCCTCCGTCATCGGAGGCTTTCCCTGCGCCGTCGCCGGCTTCCCGGCCGCGCAGCTGCTGGTCACGGGCGGGCATGGCGATGGCCCGTTCGTCACCAACCGCTGGTATGTGCAGGGCCAACTGGTACGGCGCTGGCGCTGGCCGCGCCTGCCGGGCGCCTTCCACGGCAGCGGCTGCACCCTGGCGGCGGCCCTCGCAGGCCGGCTGGCGCTGGGCGAGGGCATGCCTGAAGCCGTCGACACCGCCCAGGCCTACTGCTACCGGGCGCTGGTGCAATCGTTCGCCATCGCGCCGGGACAGCGCATTCCGCGCCGCTTTCCCGATCCATCCATCTGAAAGGACGACATGCGAGGCTTCTATCTCGTCACCCCGAATTGGGACGACACCGACAGGCTGCTGGCCGCGACCGACGCTGCCCTGCGCGGCGGCGCGGCCATGGTCCAGTACCGCCACAAGGAAGCCGGCGATGCGCTGCGGCTGGAGCAGGCTGGTGCGCTGCTGGCGCTATGCCGGCGCAGCAATCGCCCGCTCCTCATCAACGACCACATCGACCTGTGCCGGCAGCTCGACGCCGACGGCGTGCACCTGGGCGCCTCCGATCGTGCGCTGGGCGAGGCGCGCGCGCTCCTCGGCCGTGAAAAAATCGTCGGCGCCTCGTGTTACGGGGACCTGGCTTTGGCACAGGCGGCGCAGGCGGCCGGCGCCAGCTATCTCGCCTTCGGGGGCTTCTATCCGTCCCTGGTGAAAAAATACGATTTTGTCACGCCGCCGGCGCTCCTCACGACCGCGCGTGCCGAACTCACCCTGCCGCTGGTCGTCATCGGCGGCATGACACCCGCCAACGCGGCGCCGCTTGTCGCGTGTGGGGCTGACATGGTGGCGGCCATCACGGCCGTCTATGGCGACCCGGCGCCAGAGGAGGCCGCACGACGTTTCGTGGCGCTGTTCGGTGCTGTTGGCCAAGTCGGCCAGTTGTAGCGGCGAGACAGATCGGGCCACCGCACGCGGTCATGGTTTGTTGCTGTGCGGCAAAAACATATAATGGCCGCATTCTTTTTCAGCTGGGGCATACCATGAACAATATCTTGATGAACGACGGCGTACTCGAAGCGCTCGCCTTCAAGCTCGGCAACGAGGAATATGGCATCAAGATCATGAAAGTGCAGGAAATCCGCGGCTACGAATCGGTTACCCGCATCGCCAGCGCCCCCGAGCACGTCAAGGGCGTGGTCAACCTGCGCGGCACGATCGTCCCGATCGTCGACATGCGCATCAAGTTCAAGCTCGGCGAGCCGACCTATGACCAGTTCACCGTCGTGATCATCCTGAACATCCAGGACCGCGTGGTCGGCATGGTGGTCGATTCGGTATCGGACGTGATCTCGCTGACGGCCGACCAGATCAAGCCGGCGCCGGACATGGGCGGCGCGCTCGACACCGACTACCTGGTGGGCCTGGGCACGGTCGACGAGCGCATGATCATCCTGGTCGACATCGACCGTTTGATGTCGTCCGAGGAAATGGGCGTCATCGACAGCGCCGCCGCCTGAGGCGATCGCGCGACCTTCCCGACCCGCCCGCGAGGCGGATTTTTTCATGCCCGCTTTTCATGCCCGCTTCATGCCTGCCTCCGGAAGTGCACGCTAAGGCCGCGCTTTCGCCACGCTTGTGCATACAATAGCGCCATCGACATCCACCAAGAGAAACCGATGCGCCTGCTTCGCCTGATCGTCCATACCCGGCGCCACCCGTCCGCCATCCTGCTGCTGGCCCAACTGCTCGGCATGGTCCTGTACCCCTTCCTGGAAGGCACCCGCTACGGCCACGTCGCCTTTAACGCTTTCGGCATCGTGGTCCTGGCCTTCACCATCCGGATGGTGCGGCGCACGCCGGGCCACACCTGGTTCAGCGTGGCGATGTCCATCCCGATCATCGTGCTGCTGTCGGCGCAGATATTGTTCGATCTGCCTTACCTGCAGCCCTGGTCCTCGGGGCTCGAGGCCTTGTTCTATTTTTACGCCGCCGCCAGCCTGATCGCCTACATGCTGGAGGACCGGCGCGTGACGACCGACGAGCTGTTCGCCGCCGGCGCCACCTTCACGCTGCTGGCCTGGGGCTTCACCCACCTGTACCTGGTGGTGCAGGCGCTGGCGCCGGGCTCCTTTGCCGCAGCGGTGAACCCCGAGCTGGCGCGCTCCTGGACCGAACTGAATTACCTGAGCTTCGCGCTGCTGTCCTCCACCGGCATCGGCGACGTGATCCCGCTCACCGTGCACGCGCGTTCGCTGGCCAGCATCGAAATGTTCGTCGGCCTGATGTACCTGGCGGCGGTGGTGGCAAGGCTGATCGGGCTCACCATGCAGCCGCACAAGTAGGGTGGGCAGCCCTCTGCCGCGCGGAACTGCGACCATTGTTCGCTGCCAACACAATTCACAGTTCCGCGTGGGCTCGAGAGCCCACGCGGCGAACCCCAGCGCCATCAAAAAAGGATGCCGAAGCATCCTTTTTCTTTTACAGCGTGAAGCTGATTACATGCCGCAGCCCAGCGACTTGATACGGTCGTGGGCAGCTTTTGCCTGGACCAGGCCGAAACCGTACTTGGTATCGCGGCCGGCGCTGCCCAGGTCGAGCGCGCTCTTGCCCAGCGAGGTGCGGATCTGCTTGGCGGTACAGGTCGGGAAGTAGCTCCACACCAGGGCAGCGACGGCCGACACGTGCGGCGTTGCCATCGAGGTGCCGTCGAAGTAGGCGTAGTTGCTGGCCTTGACGCCGACGGTGGCGCTCTGGCCCAGCTGTGCCTTCATCGCGCTGCCATCGACGTCGGTCGCGGTGACCGACGGGATCGACGTCACGGTGGTGCCCAGCGTGCCGCCGAAGCTGCCTGCCACGTTGTTGTACACGATGGCGCCGACGCCGCCGCTGTTCTGGCAGTTCGAGACCTTGGCCGCGAAGTCGACCGTGCCGCGCTGGATCAGGCAGACCTTGCCCGAGACGGCGGTGTTGACCTGGTCGCCGATGCCGAAATCGGCCAGCGGTGCGGTCGCGGTCTTGAGCGGCGAGCCTTCCATCGCGCCCGGAGCATAGGTGCTGGCGCCGACCGTCAGCACGGCTTCCTGGCCGCTGCCCATCGGAACCGTCGACAGCACGCCGACGCCAGGACCGGCCAGCTCGACCTTGCTGTTGTACTGCGAGAAGGTGGCCCAGGCCTTGTTCTCGTCGACGGCGCCGACCGAGACCACGCTGGCGTAGCCGGCCGGGTAGGACAGGCGGGTGTTGCCGTCGTTGCCGGCGGCGGCGATGTTCAGGATGCCGGCCGTCTCCAGCGAGGCGAAGGCGTTCTGTTCGGTGACCGATTTGGTCGGACCGCCCAGCGACATCGAGATGATGTTCGCGCCGGCCGCTTTACACTTGTTGGCGGCGGTGGCCAGGCTCGACGAATAGGCCCAGGCTTCGGCGCCGAACACCTTGACGATGTGGAGTTTCAGCTGCTTGTTGGCGTTCACGCCGACCACGCCGGTGCCGCTGTTGTTGATCGCGGCGATGGTGCCGGCCACGTGGGTGCCGTGGTGGTTTTCGTCGGTGTACCACCAGCCGGTGCCGCTGTCGTATTCGCCGGTGACCGGATTGGTCGACAGGTCTTCGTGGTTGCGGTCATAGCCCGAGTCGATGATGCAGACCTTGCGGTTGGCGGCGACCGAGTCGCTCAGCAGGTCTGCCTGCACCTGCTTGACGCCGTATGGCACCAGCTGGCCGGCAGCATACGGGGTGCCGGTCGACGGCGAGCTCAGCGCCAGCGGGTAGCGCTTGGCGTCTTCCTCGATGTACTCGACGTTCGGGTTGTTTTCCAGGCCCGCGAGGGCGACGCGCGGCACTTCGATGGCCATGGCGTTCATACCGAAGATATCGTGCTTCACCGAGCCCTTGGCGGCGCTGACGACCGACTTCATGGCCGCTTTCGCGCCCGGCTTGAAAGCGACGATGACACGGGTGGTGTCAGGAGCGGCCGCGCTGGCGGCATTGCAGAGCATTCCGGCCGCGGCGGCGGCCAGGCACAGGCTGAAAGTCTTTTTTGAAGCACGAGTCATGTTTACTTCTCCGTATAAAAGCCTATCGATATGCCGCGATGTCTGCGATCGCGTGCACGTTTTTTGGAAAACGCTTGCTGCCGTAATTGAACGGCAGCCTTAGAGCGCCTAACAAAACCTCTCGACGTACCTCCAACAGATGAGTGAGCAGGCAAGCGAAAGAAAGGCTTGGTGAATGTCGGCTCGCCGTTCATGACGGATGCGCAGTCTCCGGAAACGATGAAGCCAACCAAGGGTCCGCTCAACGACCCAACGCCATCGACCAGGCCGTTCGCGTGACTCCACACCGTAGCGTGCGATCCGTGCTGAGATCCCACGCTGGCGAAGCCAGGCCCGATGTGCCCGAGAAGCATACGCTCGATCACCGTGCAGCTTCCCTGGACGTTTGCGGGCACGGCCCGACAGCCCTTTAACAGCTGGGATCGATTCTACGAGAGGAATGAGCAAGCGCGAATCATGGACCTGCGCGCCCGCGATCTGGGCTACTAGCGGCAGCCCACGTTGATCTACCAGTAGATGATGTTTGCAGCCGAGCTTGCCGCGATCAGTTGGGTTTCGGCCAGTATGCTCGCCACCAGCCGGTGCTGGAACGCTGGCAGCGTCGACACTGGCTCGGTCCCACATGATCTGGTCATGCTCGCGGAGGCGCCCTAGCACCGCCTCATGGACACGCTGCCAAACGCCTGTTTGCATCCATTCCTGAAGGCGGCGCCAGCACGTCATGCCGCTGCCGCAGCCGAGTTCACGCGGAAGGTATTCCCAGGGTATTCCAGTCTTGAGGACGAACAGGATGCCGGTCAGCGCTGCGCGATCTGCGATGAGCCGGGAGATGAGCTGCTATAAGCGACCAAAGGTCTTCGGGCAGAAGTGCTTGGGCCATGGCATCAATCCGTCTGCGAACACGGCCGCCATATTTGTGCCAGGAGTATGGCCGTATACGTCCACTATCGACTGCCGACGTCCGGTAAAGTATGCAAGGCAAACCGGTACCTCGCCGGATCCTAGCTCATCAATAAACACTCTGGATCAAGATCGACGGTTCCAATGAACTGAACCGGTCCCCGCATAACAACCTCGAAACTCTCGTCAATCCTAATCTGCATAGTCCCACCTGGCATATGTACAGAGACCGCGTCGTCGCAAAATCCGTGTAAACGTGCAACGGATGCGGCGGCGCAGCTGCTCGTCCCGGACGACAAGGTATAGCCGGCGCCCCGTTCCCAGATCTCGACTTGAATATTGCTGCGATCGATGACACGAACAAACTGAACGTTGGTTCTCTCGGGGAAGAGCGGATGCCGTTCCAGTTCGGGGCCGAGGGAATGTGCGAGTTCGGGATTCACCTCGTCCATAAAAATGACGCAGTGGGGGTTCCCCATCGATACGGCATTGGCCCGCAGCGGAATGCCGCGGAGCTCGATTGGGAAGTCGAGTGCGCGCTCGGTGCTAACGCTGATCGGTACGGCTGTGCTCGAGAAATTCGCGCGTCCCATCGATATCTCTACCGATCGGCCCTGCTCCAGCACCTGGCTGAAAACCCGCCCACCCGCCGTGGTGATGCTGAACCTCTCGTTGCCTACCTGCGCCGTGTCCCACAGAAAGCGCGAAAAGATACGCAAGCCGTTTCCGCTCTTTTCTGCTTCCGAACCGTCCGGATTGATGATTCGAACAGCAAACTCCTTGTCCTTGGTTCCTGGGAGCAGAATTCCGTCAGCGCCCACTCCGTAGCGCCAGTCACATACCCGTGATACTCCTGATCCTTCGAGGGAGAAGTCTTGCCGATCCTGTAAGACCAGATAGGTATTGCCAAGCGCCTGGTACTTGCGAAATTTCACGTTTACGAATCCGATCTGAAAGGTTGGTAAGGAATGTGACGGTTCTACAGGAAGGTAGTGCGGCCCCACGGGAAACGAATAATGGACCGCTTGTGGCCTATTGTTTGAAAAAGTCGAGCGGCAACGAATTCAGGAGGTCTCAGGCGTCCAACGGTTCCATGATCGTTCGATAGGGGCGGTTCTGGGCAGTCTAGGTCGCCAGGATTTCTGTCCAGGGGCCAACGTCGCCGAGTTTTTCAACACAATAGGCCAATTGCAGACTTTCGGAACGGCTCAGTGTATGCCCTTGTTGCTCTGACGACAAGAATAGGTTTTGTTAGGTGCTCTTAGTGTAGGCACGAAAACCGGACGTCAGCAATTGAGAAACCAATCGTGCTCAGCCGTGTTGCAATGTTGTACGCTCGCACAATGGAAAACCGTATGCGTCGTTTATTTACTGCTATATTTTTGGCCCCGATCTTGTGCATGTGCAGCATTTTTTGCAGGATGCATAGCGCTGTGCAGGGTGCATAAGACACGGGGTTTTCGGGTCCTTGGTATGATGGCAAGCGTGCGGCGCAAGCGCGAGGCGCAAGCGCGAGGCGTCGCCGCTCCATCCAACTCATGTAACAGGAACCCCATGAAAACCAAGGCAGCGATTGCATGGAAGGCGGGTCAGCCGCTGACGATCGAAGAAGTTGAGCTCGACGGCCCACGGGCCGGCGAAGTACTCGTTGAAATCAAGGCCACCGGCATTTGCCATACCGACTACTACACCCTCTCGGGCGCCGACCCGGAAGGACTGTTCCCGGCCATCCTCGGCCATGAAGGCGCGGGCGTGGTGGTCGACGTCGGCCCCGGCGTGACGAGCGTGCAGCGCGACGACCACGTCATCCCGCTGTACACCCCCGAATGCCGCCAGTGCAAATTCTGCCTGTCGCAAAAGACCAACCTGTGCCAGGCGATCCGCTCCACGCAAGGCCGCGGCCTGATGCCTGACGCGACGTCGCGCTTTTCGCTCGACGGCCAGCCGATCTACCACTACATGGGCACGTCCACCTTCTCGAACTACATCGTGGTGCCGGAAATCGCGCTGGCGAAAGTGCGTTCGGACGCGCCGTTCGACAAGATCTGCTACATCGGCTGCGGCGTCACCACCGGCGTCGGCGCCGTGATCTTCACGGCGAAGGTCGAAGCGGGGGCGAACGTCGTCGTGTTCGGCCTGGGCGGCATCGGCCTGAACGTGATCCAGGCGGCGAAGATGGTCGGCGCCGACAAGATCATCGGCGTGGACATCAACCCGGCGCGCGAAGAGATGGCGCGCAAGTTCGGCATGACCCATTTCGTCAACCCGACGCAGGTGGAAAATGTGGTGGACAGCATCGTCCAGATCACCGACGGCGGCGCCGACTACAGTTTCGAGTGCATCGGCAACGTCACCACCATGCGCCAGTCGCTCGAGTGCTGCCACAAGGGCTGGGGCCAGTCGATCATCATCGGCGTGGCCGAAGCGGGCAAGGAAATCTCGACCCGGCCGTTCCAGCTGGTAACGGGCCGCGTGTGGAAGGGGTCGGCCTTTGGCGGCGCGCGCGGGCGCACCGACGTGCCGAAGATCGTCGACTGGTACATGGAAGGCAAGATCAACATCGACGACCTGATCACCCACCGGCTGCCGCTCGAGCGCATCAACGAGGGCTTCGACTTGATGAAGAGCGGCGAATCGATCCGCTCGGTGGTCATCTACTAAAGCGCCTGACCGGCGCGGTTAGCCTTCAACGTGAAAAAACGCACCCGTCACAAAGCCTCGGGTGCGTGGTTTTCACGGTTTATTGCTCGCCGCGTCTCAGCGCCGAGCAAGTCTCAGCGCCGAGCAAGTCTCAGTGCTGGGCGATTTTCCCGCGCCAGGCGCCGGTTTCGCTGCCGCGCTGCTCGAGCATTTCCTTCAAGCTTTGCAGGCCGGTACGCGCTTCCATCCGCACCGCTCCCATCGCGTCGCCAAGCTTCTCCACCACGCCTTCCGGTTCATACTCCATCTGCCGCAGGATCCGGGTTACGTTGTCGGAAATTTTGTGGAAGGTGGCCACGCCGCCGTTGCGCGGACCGCTGACGCTGCGCCAGGCAATGCGCTTGTCTGGAATCTGCTCGGTGATCTCGGCATCCCATTCCTTT
>JAQGLR010000445.1 GCA_028292765.1 Massilia sp.
AAAGATGCGGCGGTGGTCCTTGAGCGTTTCCTTGCGCAGTTCCTCGGTCTGGAAGTGTTCTTTCAGGCGGTTCCAGAGCCGGCCGCGCTGTTCCCACAGGTAGGCGACGGTGCCGACCAGGGCGCTGTTGCCGGTGGCGCGCGCAATGGCAAGGTGGAATTCGCGGTCGGCGGTTTCGTTGCTGGCATAGATGTCGTGGTTGCGTTCCATCTCTTCGACCGCCTTGAGGATGGCGTCGATGGCGCTGTCGGTGGCCATGCGCGCGGCGATCGCGCACACCTCGGCTTCGATCAGGCGGCGCGCGGCGAGCACCTCGAACGGGCCGGGGCCGGCCTCGACGACGTCGGCGGGCGCGCTGGCACATAGATAGACGCCGGAGCCGCCGCGCACTTCGATGCGCCCGCCCAGTTCGAGGGCGATCAGGGCTTCGCGCAGCGAGGCGCGGCTCACGCCGAGGCGGACGGCCAGTTCGCGCTCGGCCGGCAGGCGCGTGCCGGGCGCGAGCTGCTCGGCGAGGATCAGGGCTTCGATGCGGTCGGCGACGACGCGGTACAAGCGTGGCTCAGGGCCAGGCTGCGCCACTGCCGCGTCGTTTCCTCCATGTGGCCCAGCCGGTCCTCGTTTCAGCATCGTAGTACCATCCTGTTTTGGTCAGGCCATTCTAAATTGGTTTGACCAATTAAGCAATGCGGACTAGCCAGATCGTTTTTTTGGTGTCATACTCGACCCGACTAAACAAGGTCGGCGCCCCTATTGTCTCCGGCCGCATTCACTACTTTGGGCAGGTCCACTATGCAAAGCATCCAAATCGTCCGCGCCGGCCAGGACGCCGCAGCGGGCGCAAGTCTTGACACGCCGCGCTACATCCGCATGCACGCCAACGACAACGTGGCGATCGTCGTCAACGACGGCGGCCTGAAGGCGGGCGCCGTCTTCGCCGACGGGCTCACCCTGCTGGGCGCGGTGCCGCAGGGGCACAAGGTGGCGCTCAGCGACGTCCGCCAGGGCGAACCGGTCACGCGCTATAACGTCACCATCGGCTACGCCGCGTGCGACATCGCCGCGGGCAGCTGGGTTTCGGAAGCCAACCTGCGCATGCCGGACGCGCTGGAGCTGAGCGGCCTGCCGATCGCCACCCGCGCCGCGCCCGTGATGGAGCCGCTCGAGGGCTATACCTTCGAGGGCTACCGGAATGCCGACGGTTCGGTCGGCACGCGCAACATCCTGGCCATTACCACCACCGTGCAATGCGTCTCCGGCGTGGTCGACCACGCGGTGCGCCGCATCAAGGAAACCTTGCTGCCGCTGTACCCGAACGTCGACGACGTGGTCGGGCTCGAACATAGCTATGGCTGCGGCGTCGCCATCGAGGCGCCCGGCGCCGACATCCCGATCCGCACGCTGCGCAACATCAGCCAGAATCCGAATTTCGGCGGCCAGGCCATGGTCGTCAGCCTCGGCTGCGAAAAGCTGCAGCCGGCCCGCCTGTTCCCGAAGGGTTCGATCCCGATCCTGAATGGGCGCGAGCCGGCCACGGTGTGCCTGCAGGATGCCGGCCACGTGGGCTTCATGTCGATGATCGACTCGATCGTCGCCACCGCCGACGAACAGCTGAAAGTACTCAACGCGCGGCGCCGCGAAACCTGCTCGGCGGCCGACCTGGTGGTCGGCGTGCAGTGCGGCGGCAGCGATGCGTTCTCGGGCGTCACCGCCAATCCGGCAGTCGGTTATGCGACCGACCTGCTGGTGCGCGCCGGCGCCACCGTCATGTTCTCCGAAGTGACCGAGGTGCGCGACGGTATCGACCAGCTGACCTCGCGCGCGGCGGACCCGGAAGTGGCCGCCGCCATGATCCGCGAGATGGAGTGGTATGACGCCTACCTGAAGCGGGGCGGAGTCGACCGTAGCGCGAATACCACGCCGGGCAACAAGGCCGGCGGCCTGTCGAACATCGTCGAAAAGGCGATGGGCTCGATCGTGAAATCGGGCTCCTCCGCGATTTCGGGCGTGCTGTCGCCGGGCGAGAAGCTGGGCGCCAGGCGCGGCCTGATCTACGCGGCGACGCCGGCTTCCGACTTCATCTGCGGCACGCTGCAGGTGGCGGCCGGCATGAACATCCACGTCTTCACCACGGGGCGCGGCACGCCATACGGACTGGCGCCGGTCCCCGTCATCAAAGTCGCCACGCGCAACGACCTGGCGCGCCGCTGGCACGACCTGATGGACGTGAACGCCGGGCGCATCGCCAGCGGCGAAGCGACCATCGAAGACGTCGGCTGGGAACTGTTCCGCCTGATGCTCGACGTGGCGAGCGGGCGCCAGACCTGGGCCGAGCACTGGAAGCTGCACAATGCGCTGACGCTGTTCAACCCGGCGCCGGTGACCTGATCGACGAAGCCTGCCCCCGCCGCGGCCCTTTGCAAAAGGCATGCCGGCGGGGGCTTCTTTAAATTAATCATCGGACCGAGCAACAGAATAGTTGCCCACTGCGCGACTCATGTTGTACGATGACTTATGACTTTCCGAACAGACCAATAGAGTCCGCAAGGAAGCCGCACTACCCCACAGATCACATAACGACGAGACAACATGCGAACCGAGACCATTAAGCAACCGGCCGCAGCCGGGCAGGCCACCCCGGCGAATCCTGCCAGCAGCGCTGCAAGCGCCGGCAAGATCGGCACCTACCGCTGGACCATCTGCGCACTCCTGTTCTTTGCCACCACCGTCAACTACCTCGACCGCCAGGTCCTGAGCCTGCTGGCGCCGGACCTCACCAAGGAATTCGGCTGGTCGAATACCGACTACGCCAACATCACCGCCGCCTTCCAGTTCGTCTACGCGATCGCGATGCTGTTCGCTGGCCGCGTGGTCGACCGCCTCGGCACCAAGGCCGCGTTTGCGCTGGCAATCATTGTCTGGTCGATCGGCGCCATCATGCATGCCGGGGCGATCGGCCTGGGGAATGGCGCCAATTCGATGCTGAGCACCCTCGGCATCGCCGCGGTGCCGGTCTCGGTGATCGGCTTCATGATCGCCCGCGCCGTGCTGGCACTGGGCGAGGCCGGTAACTTCCCGGCCGCGATCAAGGCGACCGCCGAATACTTCCCGAAGAAGGACCGCGCGTTCGCAACCGGTATCTTCAACTCCGGCGCCAACGTCGGCGCCGTGCTGGCGCCGCTCACCGTGCCGCTGATTGCGGCCACCTGGGGCTGGCAGGCTGCGTTCGTGATCATCGGCGCGATCGGTTTCATCTGGCTCGGCCTGTGGATGGTGTTCTACGAAAAGCCGACCGAGCAAAAGCGCATGGGCGCCGCCGAACTGGCCTACATCACCCGCGACGACGCGCCACTGGCTGCCGACGGCACCCAGGCCGGCCGCGCCCTGAGCTGGTGGGCACTGCTCGGCTACCGCCAGACCTGGGCCTTCGCCTTTGGCAAGTTCATGACTGATGGTGTCTGGTGGTTCTTCCTGTTCTGGCTGCCGAAATACCTGGCCGCGCAATACGGCATGACCAGCAGCGACATCCAGTGGCCGCTCGCCATCCTGTACAGCATGACGATGATCGGCAGTATCGGCGGCGGCTGGTTCCCGACCTATTTCATCAACAAGGGCGCGACGCCCTACGACGGCCGCATGAAGGCCATGCTGCTGATCGCCCTGTGCCCGCTGGTGGTGCTGCTGTCGCAGCCGTTCGGCTACATCAGCTTCTGGGTTCCGGTGATCCTGGTCGGTGTCGGCGCCGCCGCCCACCAGGCCTGGTCGGCCAACCTGTTCACCACCGTGTCGGACATGTTCCCGAAACGCTCGGTCGGCTCGGTGGTCGGCATCGGCGGCCTGGCCGGCGGCATCGGCGGCGTGCTGGTGACCAAGATCGGCGGCTGGCTGTTCGACCACTACGGCGCGCTGGGCCAGATCCAGACCGGCTACACGATCATGTTCACCTTCTGCGCCGTCGCTTACCTGATCGCCTGGGCCGTGATGAAGTCGCTGGTGCCGCGTTATAACGAAATCCGCGAGCCGCAGGCATGATGGGTGACATCCACCTGGAGCGCGTCAGCAAAGGGCGCAGCCTGGTCGGCGAGTGCCCGGTGTGGAGCGCGCTTGAGGGCGCCTGGTACTGGGTCGATATCCCCGCGAAAACCATCTGGCGCCTGGATTCGGCCGGCGAACTGGCCAGCTGGACGGCGGGCGAGATGGTCGCCTGCATCGCCCTGGCACGTGACGGCAGCATCGTGGCCGGCATGGAGACGGGCATCTTCCGCCTCCAGCTTGGCGCAGGCGGCACGGTGGCGCAGGAGCGCCTGGCCGCACCCGCTGCTTTAGGCGAGGGCATGCGCTTCAACGACGGCCGCTGCGACCGCCAGGGCCGCTTCTGGAGCGGCACCATGTTCATGGACATGGCCGCCGGGCGCGCGATCGGCCAGCTGTACCGCTATTCGAACGACGCGGGCTTGTCCGAGCCGGTGGTGTCGAACCTGCTGACGCAGAACGGGCTGGCGTTTTCGCCGGACGGCCGCACGATGTACCTGTCCGACTCGCATCCGCTGAGCCAGCAGGTGTGGGCTTTCGATTACGACGTCGACAGCGGCACGCCATCGAACCAGCGCCTGTTCGTCGACATGCGTGCCTACCCCGGTCGCCCGGACGGGGCGGCGGTCGACGCCGACGGCTGCTACTGGACCTGCGGCAACGACGAAGGCTGCATCCTGCGCTTCACCCCGGAAGGGAAACTCGACCGCAAGATCGATGTGCCGATGGCCAAGCCGTCGATGTGCAGCTTCGGCGGGCCGAAGCTCGACACGCTGCTGGTGACCTCGATCAGCGCCGGCCAGGATCCGGCCGACCCGTGGGCCGGGGCGACCATCCTGCTGCGCCCTGGCGTACAGGGCGTGGCGGAGACGCCGTTCGGCGGATAAGCCGGTTCAACAGATGAGCACGCCGGCCTCGAGCCGGCGTTTTGCGTTCGTCGCATTCTGCAAGCGGATCGCAAAATCGTTGACGCCTGAAGCGTGTCCATAAAGTGCTGCGCGATTACAGCCGGGAGCGCTCGGCAAGCAAGAATTATTACTGGAAATATTTCACAAAATGTGACTTATTGTCGAGAAAACTTACACCGCGGCTGCGATCTGCGCTATGCCTGCCGCATATGCCCCGTATTTACAAATGGCACGCGATTTGCTGGAGAGCCTATGCCAGTACTGGCAGACAACTCTTGGGAGAGTAACGTGTCACAGATGAAAAAAATCGCGTGTGCAGTCGCTATCACCGTCTCGTTTGCCGGCAGTGCCGCGGCCATCCCGATCGTGCTCAACTTTGAAGGGGTCGCTGACCGTGCCTCAGTCAACGATTTCTACAATGGTGGCACCGACTCCGCAGGCAATAGGGGAATCAATTACGGGATTAATTTCTCGAGTAGAACGCTCGGTTCGATCGACCTGAATGCCGGCGGTACCGGTAACTTCGCCAACGAACCATCGGCGAGCACCGTCATCGCTTTCCTGGCGGGTGGTAGTGCGACCATGAACGTGGCGGCCGGTTTCGACACGGGCTTCTCGTTCTTCTTCAGCAGCGCCGAGAACGGCTTTATCAACGTTTATGATGGCTTGAACGGTACGGGCAACCTGCTCGCATTCTTGGAGCTGCACGACAATATTGATAACTGCAGCGGCGATCCGAGCGGCGTCTACTGCCGGTTCAGTCCGGTTGGTATCACGTTCGACGGGATTGCGCGCTCGGTCGACTTTGGTGGCGCGACGAACAACATCGCCTTTGACAACATTACCTTGGGAAGTGTCAATCCGGGCACGCCATCCATCCCGGGCGAGCCAACCGACCCAATCGACCCGATCGGCCCAACCGACCCGATCGGCCCGATCGGCCCGATCGACCCAGTCGGTCCAATCGGTGCAATCGAACCCGATAACCCGGCAGAGGTACCCGAGCCGGCCACCTTCGCCTTGTCGGCACTGGGGTTGGCGGCTTTGGTCGCTTCTCGCCGCCGGGGTAAGCGAAATAAATCTTGAGCGCTCGCCGGTCAGGGGCGACTCTGCGGGGCGCCCATTTTTCGGATGCCCAGGCGGCAAGGTTTCCGCCCTGGAGGAAACCTTGCCGCCCCCGGTGCCCTGCTCAGCGCGCGCCGAGCGTCACCTTCACCGGATTCTTCGCCCGCGCCGCGGCCTGCGTCACGTACGCGGTCCACGCCTCCTGCGACACGATATGCCCGGCCCGGTCCCAGGCCGCGCCCGCGTAGTAGCGCAGCGGCTTGCCCGACTCGACCTTTGCCAGGATCAGGTGGTTCAGCGCGTCCTCGGCAAAGCCGGTGCTTGAGGGCAGCACGATCGCCGTGCCCATGGCGCCGTTGCTGGCCTGCTGGACCCACTGCAGCAGCGAAGGATCGCGCTCGTTCTTCGCCACCGCGATGGTCGGAGCCTGGTTCTTGTCCGACGGCGACTTGTTCAGCCCGACCGCCACCGTGATCTGCCGGGGGCCTGTAAATGTAAACGTGCTGTCGATCTGGTCCAGCTGGTGGCCGGCGTCGACCGTAAAGCGCTTCACTTCCGTGACCCTGGTGCCGCCCGCATCCCAGCCGTCGTAGGTCAGCTCGAACACGGCGCGCACCGGGCCGTTGGCCAGCACCTTCCACGACTTGTAGTTCGTGCTGGTGAACAGCGCGCCGCCATCCCAGACGCCGGTGCCGCCGCAACCACGCGACTTGCCGACCTGGTACATGTCCATGCCTTCGCCTTCATCCTTGTGGTAATGGTCGTGGCCCTTGTTGTACCAGCGGTCGACGATCGGATAATCGACCCGCTTGAACCAGATATCGAGGCCGCTGGTCACCAGCACTTCCTTGCCGCTGCCCGGTTCCGCCGGCGCCGCGAGGGCAGGGCCGTAGGTACGGTGCGCAACGCGGTCGTTTTCCCAGGCGAAGTCATCCAGCCGCTCCTGCACGTAGCGCGCGGACACCTTGGCAGGGAACACCGGCGCCAGGGTCTCGCTTTTCTCGACCGTGAAGCTTGCCGACTTTTCGCCGGCGGCGAAATTGTGCTGGAAGATCAGCTCGCCATAGGCGGCGCCGACGTTCTTCGGGTCCTTCGCCTGCGGGGCCACGTTGGTGACCTGGTGCGGCAGCACCCGTCCTTTGGCATCCTTGACGACGATGCGCTGGACCAGCGCGCCGGGCAGGGCGCGATTGACTTCGGTCCAGGGAATCGTGATCGTTTCCGATGGACGCGCGATCGTCAGGTCATGGCTGGCCGTGATTGCCAGGCGCTCGGCGGCGCAGGCTGCGCCGGGCGCCAGGGTGGGCGCCAGCAGGGCGCCGAGGGTAAAACGCAAAAGCGTCGAATTCATGCGGGCTTCCTTGATCAGTGATGTTCGCGGTAGTTGGTCTGGCCGCCCTTGGGCACGAAATGGTAGGTGCGCACGCGGTGCTCGATGTTAAAGGCAGGGTTCTTCACCAGCTTGATGATCTCGGCGCCGGCCAGCAGCGCCGGGCCGTAGCCGTGCAGGGCGGCGGTGCTGGTCGGGCGATTGTAGTAATACACCTGGTCGCTGGCGAAGGTCGTGCCGACGCAGGTGCCTTCGACCTGGCCCTTGTCGTTGATTTTCGTCGACAGCCCGGCCCAGCCGGCCAGTGCGATCGAACCATAGGTGGTCGGGCTGACCCAGCCTTCGTTGACGGCGTGCGCGAACACGTAGGTAAAGATCGCGCTGGCCGAGGTTTCGAGGTAGGAGTCGTTCCGGTCCAGCATCTGGTGCCAGAGGCCGGTGCCGGACTGCAGTTGGGCGATGCCCTTGAGCGACTTGCGCAGTTGTTCCAGCACTTTCGGGTAGCCCGGGTGGTCCTTCGGCAGCACGTCGAGCAGGTCCGACATCGACAGCACGGCCCAGCCATTGGCGCGGCCCCAGTAGAACTGCGGCGCGTCCGGGTGGTTGGCGTTCCAGCCGTGCGTGTAGAGGTTCAGCTGCGGATTGAACATGTAGCCCGACATCTGCAGCACGTTTTTCACCGCGTCGTCGTAATACGCGCGGTCGCCCGTCATGCGGCCCAGTTCGGCCAGCGCGGGCACGCCCATGTACATGTCGTCGGCCCAGAGCGACACCGCCTGCGGGCGCTCGCGCGCCAGGGTGCCGTCCTTCAGGCGGTACTGCTGTTTCGCCACCCAGTTGCCGCACACCTGGATTTGCTTCGACAGGTCCGGGCCCACCTTGGCCAGGCGCGCGCGCATCATCGCCGCGCACATCGAACCGGCGTCGTCCAGCGAGCGCGGATCGAGGAAGCGCGAGAAGGCGTTGGCGCGCTCGAGCTTGAAACTTGCTTCCTGGGCGCGGAAGTAGGGCAGCTTGTCGGCGAAGAACTGGAAGTGGCGGGCGGTCATGGCGGTGAAGCGCTTGTCGCCCGTGACTTCGGCAGCCTTCAGCATGCCGGCGTGGACGACGCCCATTTCATAGACCTGCAGGCCGAAGTCGGCGTCGCCCTCGGCCATCACGGCCTCCTTTACGGGGGTCCTGAAGTCGGTGACCGCGGCGCGCGTCGACTTGTTCACCACGCTCGAGGGCGTCTGCGCTTCCATGTAGCCGCGGATGCGGTGCAGGGCGGCCGTGATTTCGGCTTCGACCGGCTTCTTGTACGGCACCGGGTAGGTGCCTTCGCCCGCGTCCTTCAGGGCGTTCTTGTTGTCGGGATTGCGGTAAGGGCCGTCGGCGAGGGCGTCGCCATTGAGCACGGCAAGGGCAACGAGGGTGGCTAGCAGCTTGGTCGGCAGGTTCACGGTGGTCTCGGTCGTTGTTTTATGTTGATCGGTTAATTTGGTCAGGCCATTCTAATGTGGTCTGACCGCATGCGCAAGGCGGACTAGCCGGTTGGTGTTTTTTCATGGCATACTCGCGGCACAGAGATTTTTACCTAACCCGACAGCAAAGAACAGGACATCCGCATGACACAACCGATCAAACCATTCAAGCGCATCCTGCTCACCGGCGCCGCGGGCGGCCTGGGCCGCATCCTGCGCGAGCGCATCAAGCCGTGGGCCGAGATCGTCCGGCTTTCCGACGTCGCGGACATGGGCGAAGCCGGCCCGAACGAGGAGATCGTGCGCTGCGACCTGGCCGACAAGGCCGCCGTGCTGGCCCTGGTGGAAGGCGTGGACGCGGTGCTGCACTTCGGCGGCATCTCGACCGAAGCGCCGTTCGAAGACATCATGCAGGCCAACATCCTCGGTGTGGCCAACCTGTACGAAGCGATCCAGAAGCACGGCGTCAAGCGCGTGATCTTCGCCAGCTCGAACCATGCGGTCGGCTACTACAAGACCACCGACATGCTGGACGCCAGCATGCCGCCCCGCGCCGACAGCATGTACGGCATCAGCAAGTGCTTCGGCGAGACCATGTCGCGCTACTACTACGACCGCTTCGGCGTCGAAACCGTCTGCATCCGCATCGGCTCGAGCTTCCCGGAGCCGGCCAACAAGCGCATGATGTCGACCTGGTTCAGCTACGACGACTTGACGGAGATGCTGCGCTGCTCGCTGTTCGCGCCGCGCGTCGGCCATACCATCGTCTTCGGCATGTCGGACAATCCGAGCGTCTGGTGGGACAACCGCTACGCGCGCCACCTCGGCTACAAGGCCAGGGACAGCTCGGAGCAGTTCGCCGCGAATTTCCCGGACACCTCCGAGTTCCCGGAAAAGGATGACATCACCACGATCTTCCAGGGCGGGAAGTTCCTGCTCGACGGACCGATGTACCGCTGAGGCGCCGGGTGTTTCCCATGCAGGTCATTACCCTGCGCAGCGGCGCGCTGCATGCCGAGGTGTTGCCCGCGGCCGCAGGCGGCCTCGGCCGCCTCGACTGGCAACGCGGCGGCAAAACGCACGCGCTGCTGCGCCCCTATGTGCACGCGCCCGGCGCGCCCATGCCGACCCCCTCGCAGCTGGCATGCTTTCCGCTGGTGCCGTGGTCGAACCGGATCGAGCCGCAGGGCTTCGTGTTCGAAGGCCGCGCCATCGCGCCCGCGCCGAACCGGCCAGGCGAGCCGTGCCCGATCCACGGCGACGGCTGGCAGCACCCATGGAGCGTCCAGGCCCGCTCCGACTCGGGCGTGAGCCTGCTGCTCGACCGGCGCGACGGGTCGCCGTTTTCCTACGTTGCACGCCTGCGCTACACGCTGCTCGATACCGCCCTGAACGTGACGCTCGAAGTGACCAACACCGGCCGCGCGCCGCTGCCCTTCGGCCTCGGCCTGCATCCGTGGATCGAGCGCCGCGACGGCGTCCTGCTGCGCGCCCGTTCGGGCGGCACCTGGACCCGTGGGCCGCTTGGTTTGCCGCTCGACGCAGTCGCAGTGCCGCCCGAGTGGGATTTCGCGACGGCGCAGGAACTGCCGCAGGGGCTGGTGGACCATGTATTCTGCGGCTGGGACGGCGAAGCCGGGATCGCCTGGCCGGATACGGGCGTCAAGCTCGCCGTGCAGGCGGACATGGCTTACTACATCCTGTACGCCCCTGCCGGCGCGAATTTCTTCTGCTTCGAGCCGGTCGACCATGCGATCAACGCCCACAACCTGCCGGGCGGCGCCGCGCGCAATGGGCTGACAAGCCTCGCCCCCGGGCGTACGCTCGCGCGGCGGGTGAGTTTTCGCGCCGGCGAACTATAGGAAAGGCTGCGCTGCCAGATGTATTCCACCTGTTCGACACTGTTCCTTGGCTTGTTCGCCGGCTCCGCCTTCGCAGCCGCTCAGTTGCCCCCATCGGCTCCCGCCCCCGACAGCTACACGGCCGAGACCACCTTGCGCAAGCTGCTGCCGAACTACCCCTTCATCCAGGTCGCCAGCACCGAGGTGCCGCCGTCGGTGCAGGCGTATCGCGACATTACCTACACCAGCATTGGCGGGCGGGCGCTGCAGCTCGACCTGTACCTGCCGGCGCAGCGGAGCACCGGTAAAACCGTTCCCGGCATCGTGTTCGTGCACGGCGGCGGCTGGCGCACGGGGGTGCGCGCGAATTTCGCGCCGATGGCGATCCGGATGGCGCAGCGCGGCTATGCGGCGGCGACCGTCAGCTACCGGCTCTCGCCCGAAGCCCCCTATCCGGCGGCGATCCATGACGTCAAGGGGGCGCTGCGCTGGATGCGCGCCAACGCCCGGCGCCATGGCATCGATCCCGCCCGCATTGCGGTCGGCGGCGGCTCGGCCGGCGGCCAGATCGCGAGCCTGGCGGGCGTCACCAACGGTATCGATTCCTTCGATCCGGGTGCGTCCGCCGGCGCGGTATCGAGCGCAACCCAGGCTATCGTGAATATCGACGGGCTGTCGGACTTCACCTCGGAGGCGGCGCGCAAGTTCGAGGACGATCCGGCGAAGCAGCCTTCGTCCGCGGGCGCCTGGTTCGGCGGGCGCTATGCCGAGAAGGCGGCGCTGTGGCGCGAGGCCTCGCCGACCTTTTACGTGAATGCGGCGACGCCGCCGATCCTGTTCATCGGCAGCGGCCAGGCGCGTTTCTCCGTCGGGCGCGAGGAAATGGTCCGCAAGATGGATGCGGTGGGCGTGGCCAGCCGCGTGGTGCTGTTTCCCGAGACGCCGCACAGCTTCTGGCTGTTCGATCCCTGGCTGGAGCCGACGGTGGAGGCGACGGCGCGCTTCCTGGATGAGCACATGAAAGCGCGGCAGTAAGCCAGGGTGGGCAGAGTGCCCACCCTGCGAAACCAAGAGACGTCATCACGGCGCCGGATTCCACCCCTGTCCGCCCGCGAACCCGCCAAAAATCACTGCCCGGCTGCCAAACCGCTGCCTCGCTTCGTCCGCGCTGAGCAGGTAGGCGCCGGCGCGCCCCGACAGGTCGAGGCGCCTGCCCGCCAGGTCCATCGTGCCATGCTCGCGCCAGCCGTGCGCGGCGCTTGCCACCAGGGGATTCGGCGCCGGCTCCCGGTTCACGCCGGCGCCCGCCCAGCCGGCCGGCGCCACGTGCTCGCCCATCCGGCAATGGATGAAGGCGACGTTATCCCAGGTCGAGGCGGTGCCCGGGCTGCGTGCCAGCCAGGTTGCCCCCGCCGGCACATCGTTCCCCTTCGGCCCCGGGCCGTGCGTCAGCGTGCTGTTCAGGAATACGAAGCCCGGGTCGGCGCTCGACACGGTGCGCGCCTGCACCACATAGCCGCCGGAGGCCGGATTGGCGCTGTCGCCGACCGAGCGCAGTTCGCTCTCCTCGAACAGCGCGGCGCGATTCGCGCCCCAGATGAAGTCGACGTTCCCCTCGATCAGCGTGCGGTAGAACCAGGCATAGCCCTTCACCTGTATCGTGTCCTGCTCGCTGAAGAAGTTCGCGTTCTTCGCCACCAGGCGGCCGCCCTCGACGTTGAAATAGACCGTCTCGGCCTGGCCGGAGCGGGTGTTCGAGCGCAGCGTGGTGTTGCGCAGCGTGAGGTTCTCGAGTAGCAGCAGGTCCGCTTCCTCGACCAGCAGCAGCGAGCGCCCGCCGGAGAACGAGGGCGAGCCCGCGCCCTGGGCGAGGCCGGAGCCTGGATTCATCCCGTCGTTGTTGGTCGCATGGATGACGACGCCGTCGCGGCTCTCGCCGCGGATGGACAGCTTGTCCTTGCCGAGCACCAGCAGCAGTTCCTCGTAGCGGCCGTTGCGCACGTCGAGCGTGACCGGTGCCGCCTTGTCGAAAGCGCTCATCGCATGGTTCAGCGCCCCTTGCACGGTGCGGAAGTCGGCCGGGCCGTCGTCGTCCACGGTCAATGTGGCGCCGCGCGGCGCCGATCGAGCCGTTTTGAATATCCAGGCTCCCGCCTTGCCAATACCGCGGAAGGCCGTGCCGCCGACCGCGGCGCCGGTAAACACGCCGTCGCCGACCACCACGTAGTAGGCGCTGTCGTAGGCCAGCTTGCCGCTGTGCGGGCGGATGAGGGCCGTGTTGCCTTCGAGTGTGATCGGATGCATGCGCACATGGCGCGAGCGCGGCTGGCCTGGATAGCCGATGGCGCGCACTTCCTCGCCGGCGCGGATGATGTCCACCAGCGTGTCGTCGGACTGGCGGTAAATGCGCACCGAACCGCCGCTCGCCAGGACCGGCGGGCGGTCGAAGCTGATGCGCAGCGGCGTATCGACCGGCACCGCCTGCGCCTGGGCGGCGGGCGCCACCGCCTGGCCGAGCGCAACCGGCCCACCCGGGGTTCTGAACGGTGTGGTGATCGTGGCCTTGACCGTGCTTTGCAGGGCCGGGTCGTCGCTGGCGGCGAGGATGATCTGCGCCGTGCCCGGGGCTTTCGGTGTGACGCTCACTCCCCCGGCATCGACGCTGACGCTGGCGACCGCCGGGTTGCTGGAGCGCGCGGTAAAGCCGAGCCGGGTCACGCCATCGCTGGCGACCGCGCTGATCGCGATGCGCTGCGCCGGATCGCCGGCCTGGGCAGTAAAGCCTGGCGCGGCCAGGGCCGGGGCCAGGCGCGGCGCCTGCACGCCCGGCACGCCCGCGCGCAGGTCGTCGAGTTCGAAGGCGCCGCCCTGGCTGAACAGGCCGATGCGGGCGCGCTCGCTTCCAAATGCGGGTTGCGGCGCGGTGGTGATCTTTTCGCCGTCGAGGTAGACCGCCAGCATGCCAGGGTTCATCTCCAGGCGCAGCATCGCGAAGCTGCCGTCCGGCAGGCGCGCGCGCGGCACGTTTTTCAGGCGCGTCAGGACGCCGCCCTGCATCTTCACGAGCTGGATCTGCATGGTGTCGCCCCTCGGCGGCAGCTCGAACCCGGCGCCGACCCAGTTCTGCGGATCGACATACCGGCCGACCAGGTAGAGCTGGCGGCTGGCCGCGCCGCCGGCCTGCGGCCGCACCCGCGCCTCGACAAACGCATTGCCAGGTGCGAGCGCGTTCAACTGCGCGTTACGCGACAAGGCCAGCAGCGGGCCACTGCCGCCGACCTGCAGCACGCGGTTGCGCAGGCCACGCGATTCCGCGCGCACCGCGGATGTCGGCGCCGGTGTCAGCGCCTTCGATGCCGGCGAGACGACTTCCCAGTCGCCGCCGGCACGCTCGAAGCCCTCGCATACCAGGAAGTCGGCCGTCGGGCAGCCCGCCACGGCGACGCGCCCGCCCATCCGCCCGGCCCCGGCCCTGGCCAGCACGTGCTCGCGCACCGCCTC
>JAQGLR010000460.1 GCA_028292765.1 Massilia sp.
GGACCGGCCATCGTGTCCGAGCAAAAAGACCCGAATCTCGTGAACGCATGGGGCATCGCCTTCAACCCGTTCGGCGTGGTGTGGGTCAACGACCAGGACACCGGCCTGTCGACGCTGTATGACGGCAACGGCGTGCCGCAGACACTGGTGGTGCGCGTGCCCGGCCGCGTGGCGGGCACGACGGGCACACCGACCGGCATCGTGTTTTACGGGGGTGGCGGCTTCACGGTAAGCCAGGCTGGCCTGACGGGTCCGAGCCGCTTCATCTTTGCCAGCCAGGACGGCGTCATCTCGGGCTGGGCGCCGAACGTCAACCTGACCAATGCCATCCCTGTCGTGAACGGAGGTCCGGACAATCCGTTCTACACCGGCCTGGCGATCAGCGCCGGCGGCACACGTGCGCTGCTGTACGCGTCGGACTTCCGCAACGGCAAGATCGACGCGTTCGACACCACGTTCGCACGCGTCGCGCTGCCCGGCACGCCGTTCCGCGACCCCTACCTGCCACCCGGCTATGCGCCCCACGGCCTGCAGGCGATCAATGGCGACATCTACGTCACCTACGCGCGCCGGTCCTTGAGCGGTGAAGAGGCCGTGGCCGGCCGCAACGCCGGCATTGTTTCCGTCTTCGACCCGAACGGCGTCTTCATCCGCCAGTTAATCAGCGGCGACCACCTCAACGCGCCCTGGGGCCTGGCGCTGGCGCCGGCCAGCTTCGGCAGGCTGGCGAACCGGCTGCTGGTGGCCAACCACGGCGATGGCAGCATCCAGGCGTTCGACCTTGCCAATGGCGACTGGAAGGGCCGGTTGCGGCACCAGGACGGCCGCCCGATCCGGATCGATGGCCTGTGGGGCCTGTCGTTCGGTAACGGCCTCGCCAACCAGCCGGCCAACACGCTGTTCTTTAAGGCCGGGCCGAATGGCGGCGCGAATGGCCTGTACGGACGGCTCGACGTTGCGAGGTGAGTGTCCGGTCGCTGCGCGCGCTAGTCGCGCAGCGACATGCCGAAGCGCTCGAAGCGCGGCATCCCCGGTCGCGCAGTGACTACCGACGCGCTCCGGGCGCGGCGCGCTAGTCGCGCAGCGACATGCCGAAGCGCTCGAAGCGCGGCATCCAGTTCCCCAGCATGTCGGCCGACACCAGCAGGCCCTCGGCGCGCCCGATCAGCAGGTGGCGCGGCACGAAGCCGATATAGCGCGAGTCGGCGCTGTTGTCGCGGTTATCCCCGAGCATCAGGTACTGGCCGGGCGGCACCGTGACCGGGCCGAAGTCGCGCGCGGCGGCCGGCGCCTGCGGCATCAGCTGGATGCGGCGCGCGTGCCCGTCGAAGCTCTCGCTCAGGCGCAGGGCCGCCACCTGCCCCGCCCCGACCGGCTCCATCACCTGCTGCGGCCCCTCGTAGGCGGCCTCGACACCGTTGATGACGAGGCGCTCGTTGCGCAGTTCGACCACGTCGCCCGGCAAGCCGACGAGGCGCTTGATCAGGCGCGTGCCGTCGACGGGCGAACTGAAGGTGACGACGTCGCCGCGCCGTGGCTCGCCCGTGTGCGCGAGGACGTGGTCGGTCAGGGGGACCTTCACGTTGAAGGCGAGCCGGTTCACGAACACGACGTCGCCCTCGAGCAGGTTGGGACGCATCGAAGAGGAAGGAATCGGGTTCCAGTCCGCCACCGCCGTCCGGAACACGCCGAACAGGAACATGAACAGCAAAAACCCCTTGTTGGCGCGGATGAAGCCCTTCATTGCAGTCCCCTGGTGTGGTTAATGTCTACTTTATACCGGGAGTTTCTCTGCGGATGCTTTGGCAATCCTTAAGGCCTGGAGCGCCTGCGACGCAAGCCATGCCAGGCCCCCGCCAGCACCGGCGCGCCGAGGGCGAACGCGGACACAATGTCCCAGATGCCGTCGCCGAGCAAGGCGCTGACGAGGCCCACGAGCGTGAGGATGCCGAGCAGGATCGGCATGCCCCAGAGCGCCACGAAGCGCCCGCTCATCGCACTTCCCCCGTGCGCGCGAGGGTCGGCTCAGGGGCATCGCGATTCCGCCGCGCCGCCTCCACGTGCCGTTTTTCGGCCTGGCCGCGCTTGACCCACAGGTACAGGCCGCTGCCGAGGACAATGATCGTCGCGACGTCGAGCAGCGCCCACAGCAACTGCATCCAGCCCCCGCCATAGTCGCCGAAATGCAGCGGCTGCGAGACCAGCAGCGCCGTCAGGTACCACGGCAAGTCGCGGTGGTCGGTGATCCTGCCCGTCTGGGCGTCGATCAGCACCGGCTTGTACAGGCGCGACGAAAACGCTTCGTTGCCACGCATGTAGACGCCGTAATGGCGGGGACTGGCGAAGGGCGTACCGGGAAAGGCGACGAAGCCGACCTGCATGCCGGGCGCCGCCCTTTCCGCCAGCTTGACGGCCGCATCCATCGACGCCAGCCTGCCCAGGGGCGGCGCCCCCTTGTAGGGCTCGAGCATGTCGGCGATTTCGGTCGCCTGCCAGTATTTCAGCAGCACGTCGGCCCAGGTGTTGACCATGCCGGTGGCGCCGACCACCAGCGCCCACACCAGCGTCACGATGCCCAGCAGGTTGTGCAGGTCGAGCCATTTCAGGCGCTTCGTCCTGCCATGGCGCACGGTGCCGAATTCGAGTTTGCGCATGAAGGGCGCATACAGCACCACCCCGCTGACGAGGGCAACCAGCAAGAGTAAACCCATCAGGCCGAGGAACAGCTTGCCGGGCAGGCCCGCGAAGAGGTCCACGTGGAGGCGGAACATGGTGGACATGAAGGCGCCGCCCTCGAAGGCGGGCTCGGTGATGACTTTCGCCGTGCGCGCGTCGACCGCGATCGGCTTGTAGTGCTCGTCGTTCGGATGGTCGCCGAGGGTGACGTTCCAGATCGCCGGCTCATCCATCTCCTGCGAGATGTACATCGTCATCTTGTCCGGATACAGGGCGCGGGCGGCCTGGATCACCTCGTCGACATTCGCGCGCGGAGGATTGGCGGCGAGCGCCGGCGGCAAGGCGGGAAGCTCGACGTCGTTGCCGAGCAGGTGGCCGATCTCGTGGTGGTAGATCAGCGGCAGGCCGGTGAGGCACAGCAGGAGCATGAAGACGGTGCAGACCAGGCTGCTCCATTTATGGATCCAGCTCCAGCGGCGCAGGGAAAGTGATGACATGGGTTCAGATCTGACGAAGAGCGCGATGATGAGCAGCAAATGATAGTAGTTCTCATTTACATTCGCAAGCTTTGTGCGCATAATAATGAGAACCATTCTCATTAACAATCCAGTTTGAAGAAAACGAACTCATGAATCGCTCACGCTTCCCCCTGACGCCGCTCGCCCTTGGCGCCCTCCTCCTCGCCGCCGGCCAGGCCCGCGCCCAGGCGATCGATCCCGCCGCCCCTGAACAAGCGATGCAGACCGTGGTCGTCACCGCCTCCGCCGACGCTTCCGCCCAGGGCCTGCCGCGCGACTACGCCGGCGGCCAGGTCGCGCGTGGCGGACGCCTCGGCCTGCTCGGCAATGTCGACATGATGGACACGCCCTTCAATACGAGCAATTACACCCAGGCGCTGATCCAGGACCAGCAGGCACGCAGCGTGGCCGACGTGGTGCAGAACGACCCGTCGGTGCGCGTGGCGCGCGGCTTCGGCAATTACCAGGAGCTGTACGTGATCCGCGGTTTCGCGGTCAACTCGGACGACCTGGCCTACAACGGCCTGTACGGCCTGCTGCCGCGGCAGTTCGTGGCGTCCGAACTGCTCGAGCGCGTGGAAGTGTTCCGCGGCGCGAACAGCTTCATCAACGGCGCGGCGCCGGGCGGCGGCGGCATCGGCGGCATGATCAACCTGGTGCCGAAGCGCGCGCCGAATACGCCTTTGACCCGCGCCACAGCAGGTGTCGAGAGCGGCGGCCAGCTGTACGGCGCGGTCGACCTGGCGCGCCGCTTCGGTCCCGAGGGCCGCGCCGGCCTGCGCGTCAACGCCGTACGCCGCGACGGCGAAACCGCGATCGAGCGCGAGGAGCGCGAGCTGGACGTGTTTGCGCTTGGCGCCGACTACCGGGGCCGCGGCTACCGGCTGTCGGCCGACGTCGGCTACCAGAACCATCGATTGAACAATGCCCGCCCCAGCGTGACGCTGGCGGCCGGCCTGCCGGTGATCGACGCCCCGGACGCCGGCAGCAACTGGGCGCAGCCCTGGACCGAGTCGAAAGAGCGCGACGTGTTCGGCACCCTGCGCGGCGAAGTCGACCTCGGCAAGGATGCGGTGGCCTGGGCGGCGTTCGGCGCGCGCAAGGGCGATGAACTGAACGTGCTCACCAACACCACGGTCACGGGCGCAAACGGCGACGCCAACATGAGCCGCTTCGACAACGTGCGCGAGGACGAAGTGCGCACCGGAGAGATCGGCGTGCGCGGCAAGCTGCGCACCGGCGCTGTCGGACACACGCTGTCAGCCACCGCGTCCGGCTACCACGCCGAGTCGCGCAACGCGTTTGCGCTGGGCAGCTTCGCCGGCTTTGCGACCAACATCTACCGGCCCGTCGACATCGCGGCGCCCCCGACCGGCTTTTTCCCGGGCGGGAACATGGCGGACCCGCTCCTGACCCGCAAGACCATCCTGTCCAGCGGCGCAATTGCCGACACGCTCTCCCTTGCCGGCGACAAGCTGCTGCTCACCGTCGGCCTGCGCCACCAGCGCATCAGGGATGCGGGCTTCGATTACGTCACGGGCGTCGAGAATTCGCGTTACGAGTCGAGCGCCAACACCCCGGTCGCGGGCCTGGTCTACAAGCCCTTCGACGGCCTGTCGCTGTATGCGAACTATATCGAGGCGCTGCAGCCGGGTGCGGTCGCCAGCGGCGCGGGCATGGGTTTGCGCCTGACGAACGAAGGCGCCGTATTCGCGCCCTACCGCTCGCGCCAGAAGGAAATCGGCGTCAAACTCGACGGCGGCAAGTTTGGCGCGAGCGCGGCGCTGTTCACGACCGCCCAGCCCCAGGCCAGCATCCAGGACAATACCTTCGGCCTGTTCGGCGAACAGCGCAACCGGGGGGTCGAGCTGTCCGTGTTCGGCATGCCGGCGAAGGGCTTGCGCGTTCTGGGCGGCCTGACGGCGCTCGACTCCCAGCAGCGCCGCACGGCGGGCGGCGCCACCGACGGCTTTGATGCGATCGGCGTGCCGGAGATCCAGTTCAACCTCGGCGCCGACTGGGACGTGCCGGGCGTGCCGGGCCTGGCCCTGAATGCGCGCGCCGTGTCGACCTCGACCCAGTACGCCGATGCCGCCAACCGGCAGCGCCTGCCGTCGTGGACGCGGCTGGACCTGGGCGCCAGCTGGACCACGCGCTGGATGGAGCGCGACCTGACGCTGCGCGCGCGCATCGACAACGTCACGGATAAAAACTACTGGGCGTCCGCCGGTGGCTACCCCGGCTTCGGCTACCTCGTCGCCGGTGCGCCGCGCACGCTGGTGGTGTCGGGGTCGGTCGACTTCTGAGCGGGCCGGTTCAGGCCACCCCGAACGCGGCCATCATGCCGAGCATGGCCGCGAGCAGCAACAGCAGGAAGAAGCCGGCCAGCCGCCCAAAGGCCCGCAGCTTTTGTCCTCGCGGGCGGCTCACCAGCACATAGACCATGATCGCGGCCGGCTCGAGCAGCAGGATCGCGATATTCACCCAGACCGAACGCCGGATGCCCCGTGCATCGCGGTCGAGCCTGAACCAGCAGAAGGTCAGGAAGCTCGACAGGAAGGCGGACAGGATCGTCCACCACATCGGTTCAGGGATGTTGCGTTCTTCGACGACGCCGCTGACCAGGCCCGAGACGAACATCGTCGCCAGGATTGCGGCGAGTATCAGCCGCGACGATTTCCTGTGCCCGGGCGACTCCACGCTTGAAACGCTGCCGTCGAAGCTCATTTCTGCGTCTTCACGATCTGCAGCGCGCTGGCGATCAGCCCGCTCATCTCGCCCAGGTTGGCGGGCACGATGATCGAGTTGTTCGTCTTGGCCAGCTTGCCGAAGGCGTCGACATAATGCTCGGCCACGCGCAGGTTCATCGCGTCTTCGCCGCCCGGCTCGCGGATCGCGGCGCCGACCTGGCGCAGCGCCGTGGCGCTCGCTTCGGCCAGGGCGACGATCGCGCTCGCCTCGCCCTGCGCGCGGTTGATCGAGGCCTGGCGTTCGCCTTCCGAGCGCGCGATCGACGCCTCGCGCTCGCCGCTGGCGATGTTGATCTGCTCCTGGCGCCGTCCTTCGGACGCCGCAATTAATGCCCGTTTTTCGCGCTCGGCGGTGATCTGGCGCTGCATCGAATGCAGGATCTCGGCCGGCGGCGTCAGGTCCTTGATCTCGTAGCGCAGCACCTTCACGCCCCAGTTCGCGGCCGACTCGTCGATCGCGTTGACGATGGTGGTGTTGATGTGGTCGCGCTCTTCGAAGGTCTTGTCCAGCTCCATCTTGCCGATCACCGAGCGCAGCGTCGTTTGCGCCAGCTGGGTGATGGCCTGGACATAGTTCGAGGCGCCGTAGGAGGCGCGCATGGCGTCCGTCACCTGGTAGTACAGGATGCCGTCCACCTGCAGCTGGGTGTTGTCCCTGGTGATGCAGACCTGCGGCGGCACGTCGAGCGGGATTTCCTTCAGCACGTGTTTATAGGCGATGCGGTCGATGAAGGGAATCACGATGTTCAGGCCCGGCGCCAGCGTCGCGTGGTATTTGCCGAGCCGCTCGACCACCCAGGCGTGCTGCTGCGGCACCACGTTGATCGTCTTGAAGACGAAGACGATCGCGATGATAAAGATGACCAGCGCCACGATTTCGAACGAAAATTCCATGTGCATCCCTTATAGATGAGTTACCAGTATTTGCCGGTCGAATAAATTCGTCACGAATTCGCCACGATCAGGCGATTGCCCTGCACCTCGACGATGCGAAAGTCACCCGCCTCGGGGGTTGCGCCGCCGCCCAGCTCCACGTCCCACAGCGCGCCGCGGTACATCACGCGCGCGCGGCCGTCGTTCCAGGCATGGACGGTGACGCGCCCGCCGATGTCGAGGTTGACGTTCTGGTCGCGCGTCGCGCTCTGCTTCGCCGGGCGGCCGAAGCGGCTGCGGTGCAGGACCCCGGTGGCGCCCAGGCCGACCGCGGCGGCAATCAGTGTCTGTACCGCTCCGCTGAAGCCGAGCAGCGCGGCAATGCCGCCAAAGGCCAGGCCGACGGCGATCATCAGGAGGTAAAACGTCCCCGTGAACAGTTCGGCCACGACCAGTATGCCGGCGCCGATCATCCAGTTCATCCAATCCGTCATGTCATCCTCCTCATCCCTGCTTGTTCATCGGTACCGGTTCATCGATACCGTTCTGCACTGCCCGGGCGCCAGGCCCATACGGAAAACCCCCGCCGCCGCTGGCGAGGACGAGGGTTTCCAAAAGTCTAACTCGTTCCGGCGTCGAGTCAAGCTATTTGTTGCCTGCGAGCTATTAACTTTCGGCGTGAGACGCAGTTCGGCGCCGGCCATCGACCAAGTCGCTGCGCGGCGTCAAGGTATCGGCTGCGGCTGGACAGGTTGTTGGAGCGTTTTCGCTGTCTAAACACTCGACACGTTTTTATTCAGGAGCCAGAGCTATCATGCGCAGCCAGATCAGCGATGACATCACCTTCCGCAAGCTCGAAGCGCTGATCGCCTACATGGAAGGCGGCAGCCTCAGCAGTGCAGCGGCGATGCTCGGGATCAGCGCGGTCAGCGTCCACCGTGCCTTGCACTCGCTCGAGGAAAGCATGTCCTGCCAGCTCTTTGGCCACAGCGGACGCAACCTGATCCCGAACGAGGCGGCGCGCGTGCTGGCCGACGCCAGCCGCGACGTCATCAAGCTGATGGGCGACGGCATCGCCGCCACGCGCAAGGTGGCCGGCTATTCCTCGAACCACCTGAAGATCGGCTCGCTGTACTCGCTGACCAACAGCACCACGCCCGACGTGATTTTCGACATGAAGCTGCGCCGTCCCGACCTGCAGGCCGAGCTGGTGCTGGGATCGAACGCCGACCTGCTCGAGAAGCTTCGCCAGAACGTGATCGATGCCGCCCTGATGGCCGTGCCCGACGACGACCCCGAGCTCATCTCGATCCCGATGTTCGAGGACGAAATCTTTTTCGCCGCGCCCGCCGGTTCGCCCTACGCCCATCAAACGGCGATCGACCTGCGCCAGTGCGCGCGCGAACCTTACGTCAGCCTGAGCGAAGGCTTCGTCACCTACCACGGCTTCGTCGAAGCGTTCCGGGTGGCGGGCTTCGCGCCGACGGTGGTGATGCAGGTAGGGGATATCTTTTCGCTGATGAACCTCGTCAGCGCCGGACTCGGCTATACCTTGTTGCCCGGGCGCGTACGCAACGTTTTCGGCGACAAGCTGCAGCTCATTCCATTGAAGCCGGAATTTCGCATGCGTCAAACGATCGGCGTGAACTTCCTGCGCGTGCGCGAGCGCGATCCGAACCTGCTGGCCCTGGCCGCGGCCTGCCGCATGCTCAGGGCGGACCGGCACGCCGCCGGCACGGGCGCTGGTGTTGCCGCGTAATGGACACTCAAGAACGTTTACGCCAAGCGTAAAGATTACGCCGGCCGCGCTAATTGATCGCGGGTGGATTCGGCGCTACCTTAGCCTCCATTGTCAGGAGCACCACATTCGGCACGCCGTGCCGCGCAGCCCGTTCGTTGGAGGCAAGCGATGTCCTCTCACATGATCTCGATTTATGCGCTGATCGCGATGTTCGTCCTCGCCACGGCCTTGCCGATCAATATGGGCGTGATTGCGTTTGCCGGTGCCTTCCTGGTCGGCACGCTGGTCGCCGGCATGACGACCAAGGCGATCATGGCCGGTTTTCCCGCAGAGCTCTTCCTCACCCTGGTCGGCATCACCTACCTGTTCGCGCAGGCGCAGAACAACGGCACCATCGACTGGCTGGTGCGCCTCGCGCTGAGGGCGGTGCGCGGGCGGGTGGCGGCCATCCCCTGGATCATGTTCACCATCACCGCCCTGCTGACGGCGGTGGGCGCGGTCAGTCCGGCCGCCGTGGCCATCATCGCACCGATCGCGCTGGGCTTTGCGGCCAAGTACGCGATCAGTCCACTGATGATGGGCCTGCTGGTCATCCACGGCGCCCAGGGCGGCGGCTTTTCCCCGATCAGCATCTACGGCGGCATTACCAACAAGATCGTGCAGAAAGCCGGGCTGCCGATCTCCGAACTGACCACCGCCTTTGTCAGCCTGGGCGTGAACTTCGCCGTGGCGCTGCTGCTGTTCCTCTTGTTCGGCGGCATGGCCCTGATGCGCCAGCGCCAGGGTGGCCCGGCCGCCGGCGCCCCGCTGCCGGCGTTCAATACCCAGGTGGCGATGCCCGCCTCCGGCCCGCAGATCTTCGACGAGGCCGAGGGCGAAGCGCTGAGCGAGGAGCGCCTGATCATGCAGCGCTCGCCCGATGCGCTCAATGCCAGCACCGCGCCCGCCACGGCCGGAGGGCCCGGAGCCAGCGGCGCGGGCGCCGCAGCCGGGTCCGTCCCGGTGCACGAGGGCGCCACGCCGCAACAGATGCTGACCGTGCTCGGGCTGGTCGCGCTGGCGGTGCTGACGCTGGTCTACAAGCTCGACATCGGTTTTGTCGCGATCACCATCGGCCTGCTGCTGTCGGTCATCGCCCCGAACGTGCAGAAGCGCGCCATCACCCAGGTGTCGTGGCCGGAGATCATGCTCATCGTCGGCGTCAGCACCTATGTCGGCGTGATGGAAAAGATGGGCACCATTACCTTTGTCGGGCACAGCGTCGCCGGCCTCACCTCGCCGCTGGTTGCCGCCCTGCTGCTGTGCTTCGTGGGCGCCGTGGTGTCGGCCTTCGCTTCGTCCACGGCGGTGCTCGGCTCGCTGATCCCGCTGGCCGTGCCCTTCCTGCAGTCCGGCACCGGGGTCGACCCGATCGGCTTCATCGCCGCGATGGCGGTGTCGTCGACCATCGTCGACGTCAGCCCGTTCTCGACCAATGGCGCGCTGGTGCTCGCCAACGCCCAGGGCGTCGACCGCGACGTCTTCCTGCGCCAGCTGATGATTTATGGCGGCATCGTCACCATCGCGGCGCCGATCGTGGTGTGGTTGCTGTTTATCGTTTTGTAACCGCGGTGCCGCAGGCAGGCTCCTGTCACCGCGGCACGTCGTCATGGAGGACACGCCGATGGATCACCCCGATGTTGATCTGACCGGAAGCGGCCGCGCAGGGCGCCAGTGGAACCGCCTGCAGGAAAACCGGGCCGCCCGCCTGGAGCGGGCGCGCACGGTGCTGGGCGGCGCGCTGGCCGGCAAGGTCGTCGACGCCGCGCAGGTCGGTGCGCTGATGCACGAGGTGATCGAGCCGGGCGACCGCGTCTGCCTCGAGGGCAACAACCAGAAGCAGGCCGACTTCCTCGCCAAGGCCCTGGCCAGGCTCGACCCGGCACGCGTGCACGACCTGCACCTGCTGCTCTCGGTGCTGTCCCTGCCCGAACACCTCGACGTGTTCGAGAACGGCATCGGTGCGCGCCTCGACTTTTCGTTCTCCGGCCCGCAGGCCGCGCGCCTGGCCCGGCTGGCCGGCTCGGGCAAGCTCAACATCGGCGCGATCCACACCTATCTCGAGCTGTTCGGGCGCTATTTCGTCGACCTGACGCCGCGTGTGGCGCTCGTCGCAGCCGAAGCGGCCGACCGCCAGGGCAACCTCTACACCGGCCCGAATACCGAGGACACCCCGGCCATCGTCGAGGCCACCGCCTTCAAGGGCGGCATCGTGATCGCCCAGGTCAACCGCGTCCTCGATACCCTGCCCCGCGTCGATATCCCGGCGGACTGGGTCGACTACGTGGTGCCCTCGCCGGCCCCGTATTACATCGAGCCGCTCTTCACGCGCGACCCGGCCCAGATCTCGGAAATCCAGGTCCTGATGGCGATGATGGCGATCAAGGGCATCTACGCCGAGTACGGGGTGCGGCGCCTGAACCACGGCATCGGCTTCGACACGGCCGCGATCGAACTGATCCTGCCGACCTATGCGGCCGACCTTGGGCTGAAGGGCAAGGTCGCCAGCCACTGGGCGCTCAACCCGCACCCGGCCCTGATTCCCGCGATCGAGGCCGGCTTCGTCGAGTCGGTCCACTCGTTCGGCTCGGAGCTGGGCATGGAAAACTACATCCGCGCGCGGCCGGACGTGTTCTTTTGCGGCCCGGACGGTTCGATGCGCAGCAACCGCGCCTTTTCCCAGGCCGCCGGCCACTATGCCTGCGACATGTTCATTGGCTCGACCCTGCAGATTGACTTGCAGGGCAATTCCTCGACCGCAACGTTGGGGCGTATTTCCGGCTTCGGCGGCGCCCCCAACATGGGCAGCGACGCACGCGGGCGGCGCCACGCCAGCCCGGCCTGGCTGAAGGCGGGCCAGCAGGCACGCGCCGGCCGCACTACCATCCCGCGCGGCCAGAAGCTCGTCGTGCAGATCGTGGAAACCTTCCGCGAACACATGGCGCCCGCCTTTGTCGAGACGCTCGACGCCTGGCAACTGGCCGAACAGACCGGCATGGCGATCCCGCCGGTGATGATCTACGGCGACGACGTCACCCACATCCTGACCGAGGAAGGCATCGCCAACCTGCTGCTGTGCCGCAGCGACGAGGAACGCGAAC
>JAQGLR010000495.1 GCA_028292765.1 Massilia sp.
ACCGTCAAGGAAGGCATCGCCGCCTGCGAAGCGGCTGCCGACTACGTCTCGCGCGACCTGCTGCTGTTCATCCTCGAAGACACCGAAGAGCATATCGAGTGGCTGGAAACCCAGCTTGACCTGATCGTGAAGGTCGGGATCCAGAATTACCTGCAGAGCCAGATGGTGGAGTAATGGCCGTTCACGGCCATTACGCGTAGGGTGGGCAGCCTCTGCCACGCGGACCTTTGCTCGGCCTGCGTTCGTTTTTCTCTGCTCATGCTTCCGCGTGGGCACGGGGTGCCCACCCTACGAACCCTCCTGCGTCACCCACACCGGCGCCGACCACAACACGTTGCCGTCGGCCTGCGTCACCTTCGCATAATAAAAATGCGCCCCGCTCGACGGCGTGAAGCTCACGCTCGCCTCGCTCGACATCTGCGTCACGTTGCCTCCCCGTCCCGGCACGCCTTCCATGATCGCCACCGACGCCACCTGCTTGCCGCCCGTACTCGCGAAATTCGCCACCAGCGTCAAGGGTCCGGTATTCGTGAAACGTTCGCCCATCATCCGGCCATTCGCGGTCAGCACCAGTTGCGAGGTCTTGTCCATGGTCGCGAACACGCGCCGCGCCTTGAGCGCGTCGATGAAGCTGGCCCGGCTCAGGGGCGCGCCGTTCGGGATCAGGACGCCGGTGCGGTTGGTGTAGGCCGTGCCCCAGTTCGCGCAGTGGTTGTCCTGGTTGGTGCTGAAGGCAACATGGAAGCCGGCTTCGAGCACCTTGTTGCAGGCCATCTCGAAATTGCTGCGCCGGGTTTCGCCCTCCTTGTCGTTGCTTGAAAACGCGGTGCTGTTGACCACTTCGCAGAGCGCTATCGCCTCGTCGCCGTCCGCCGTATAGCCGAGCGCCGTCCCCTTGACACTGAACTGCCCGCTCATGGAGGGATGGTTGAACTGCCCGACCCAGCCGCGCTGGCGCATCAGGGTGTAGAGCGCCGCGTAATCGCTGCGCGGCGTATCCAGGTCGGCCAGCAGCTCGCCCTTCGCGTTCTTTTCCCATCCAAGCAACTGGTCGCTGTTGAAGATGTTGATGTGGCCGCCCTTGTTGATGACGCCCCACTCCATGCCGTACACCGCCAGGAAATCCGGATGCGCGGCATTGAAGCTCGCCGCGGTATCGAGTCCCTTGCGGTACAGCGCCTTGGCCGTCGCCGGATCGGCTTCCACCTGCGTGCCGTCGGAGCCGTCGAACATGTGGTTGTGCTCGGACGTGACGAGGACATCGAGGCCGTGCCGGTGGGCGTAGGCGAAGGCCGCGTCCGGGCCGTATCTTGCGCTCAGGGGTTCCTTGGCGCCCTTGCAGTCGGACAGTTCGGCGCCGCCGTCGCTGTGGTTGGTCTGGCTGTGCAGGTTGCCGAAGTAGACGGTGTACGGCAGCGTGCCTGTCGCCGGCGCGGCCGCCAGCGGGCTTCTTGCGACGGGGAGCGGCGCGAAACGCGGCAAGGCCGGCGCCTGGGGCGGGCCGACTTCGATCTGCCAGGCCTGCTCATGGACGTCCTGGGACGGCGTGCCTGAGCCCGCATCGCGGCTGCCGGCGCGCAGGCGCACCCGGTAGATCCCGGCGGCCAGCTTGCCGGCATCCTGTCCCGACCAGGGCACGGCGACCGACACCGGCCCTTGCGGCATGGGCGTGCTGCCCAGCCAGCGCCGCACGACGCGTCCGCGCGGATGGATCACTTCGAGCTGCCAGTCGACGACCTGGGGCGTGCGCGCATTCGGGAAATCGAAAGCGAGGGTGAAGGTGCGCGCGTCGGACATTCCGGGACTGCTGGCCCGGTAAGGCGCATCGAGGGTGGCTTCGAATTCGCTGTGTTCGTCCGGCGCCGCAAACGCGCCGGAGGCGCAGCAGCACATCAGGAGGGCGGACAAAAGCGGGGCGAGGCGGAATGGGGGGAGGATTGGGTTTTTCATGATGCAATTGTTGCAATTGCATCATGAATTCAACTTGCGCTAGCGCCCTTATAAGTTGTCAATATTTATACTTTTTTTGACAAAATGACAGCCGCCCGCATCGTCCTCCCCGCTTCGTCCCCGCCTATGCCACACGCATCAACGGACAGGATCAGAAGTGGTATTCCGCGCGCACCATCGGCGTGCTGGCGCGCTGGCCGCGCCCGCCCGTCGTGGCCCGGGTATTGCCGAACTTGTTGTTCCAGAACTGGTACTCGAGGCCGACGCGGATGCGGTTCTTCGGCTGACTGAAGTGAGCGCCGAGGTCGTACATCAGCGCCATGTCGATATTCGTTTCCGCGCCGGTGCCAAGACCGACTTCGTCGCGCCCCTTGGCGCCGATGAAGTTGCCGTAGCCTTCGAACGACAGCCGCTCGGCCACGGGAATGGCCCAGCTGACGGACAGCATGGCGTGGGTGTCGTAGGTGTAGCGGCCGTTGACGTTCGAGATCGGGGGGAAGGCGCCGCTCGGCGCATTGCTTTCGCGCAGCAGCAGCAGGCTGGTGTTGAGGAAGCCGGCCGGCACGTCCCACATCAGGGTGGGGCCGGCAACGAGCATGCGCTTGCGCGAGTTGTAGCCGACGTCGTTTTTCGTGTTCCAGTCGAAGCCGACCGTCGCGCCCACGCCTTTTACCAGGCCGAAGCGGATCTCCTTGCCGCGCAGCGCGCCGATGTCGAAGGTATGGCGGTAGACGACATAGGCTTCCTGCGCCCCTTCCGACTGGGTCAGCGAAGCCGGGTCGGTTTCGTCCGACTGCAGCAGGTCGACGTTCAAGTAATTGCTGCCGTACTTGTAGCCGCTGGCATGGGTCAGCGCAAAGATGTGCTTCTTGATGTGCTCGGGATTGAACGGCTCGGCGAAACGGGTGCCGTAGCGCCAGCTGATGGCGGTATCGCTCCAGTCGGCAGCCTGGACGGCTTGAACGGCGCCGCAGGTGAGCAGGAGGGTGGCGCAGGCGGCCAGCGTGATCTTGTTCGTCATGGAATGGTTTTCGACTGGGTTTCTTCGCGTTCCGCCGAAACGGCGGGCTCTTGCCGGCGCGCGACATGCAGCAGGGCGTGATGGCTTGCGCCATCGTCGACCAGCTGCAGCGTATTGCCTTCTATAATTTGTCCATCGACCAGCAGCGCGCCCGCCTCGGCGGCGCGCACCTCGATCGCATAGACGGTATTCCGGTAACGGTAGTGCAACCGGAAGCCTGGCCAGCCCTGCGGCAACTGCGGCG
>JAQGLR010000505.1 GCA_028292765.1 Massilia sp.
GCTGCGGCGCTTGCGCGCGCGGCAGGCGGATGGCGAAGGCGCTGCCCTCGCTGGCGCCGCCGCTGGTGGCGTTCACGCTGCCGCCATGCAGTTCCACCAGGCGGCGCACCAGCGACAGGCCGATGCCGAGGCCGCCCTGGGCGCGGTCGAGGCTGATCGAGCCCTGCACGAACACGTCGAACACATGCGGCAACAGGTCGGGGGAAATGCCGACGCCGGTGTCGCGCACGGTGAGCAGGACTTCCTCGCCCTCCAGCCCGATCGTGATGTCGATCGTGCCGCCGGCCGGCGTGTACTTGAGCGCATTGTCGATCAGGTTGGTCGCGACTTGTTCCAGGCGGGTCGGGTCGCCATCGACCCAGTTCTGCTCGAGGTCGACGTTGATGCGGTAGCCGCCGGTGCGGCCAGTGGCGCGGAAGGTGTCGAGGCAGGCGCCGACCAGGCTGGCCAGGTCGACCGGCTTGCGTGCCAACAAAATCTTGCCCGACATCGCACGCGACAGGTCGAGCAGGTCGTCGACGATGCGCGACAGGTGCTGGCTCTGGCGCTGGATGATCTGGCGGGCCCTGGAGCCCATCTCGGCAGGCGCGCCCGGCATGTCGATCAGCGCGGCGGCGCTGGAAATCGCCGACAGCGGGTTGCGCAGCTCGTGGCCGAGCATCGCCAGGAACTCGTCCTTCGCGTGGCTCTTGCGCTCGGCGGCCTGGCGCTCCTCGATCTCGCTCATCAGGCGCTCGTTGGTCGCCGTCAGTTCGAGCGTGCGCTGCGACAGCTTGTCGGCCTGGCGGCGCAGTTGCTCGTTCTTGTTGGCCAGGGCCACGAAGACGGATACCTTGGCGTGCAGGATCTGCGGGATGACCGGCGTGAACAGGAAATCGGCGGCGCCGCGCTGGTAGGCCTTCAGGCGGTCGATCTCATCGGCCAGGAAGGCCGTGACGAAGATGATCGGGATGTCGGCGGAGCGGGCGCGCTGGTGGATCGCCTCGGCCGTCTCGAAGCCGTCCATGCCGGGCATGTTGACGTCGAGGATGATGACCGCGAAGTCGTGCAGCAGCACCTGGCGCAGGGCTTCCTGGCCCGAGCGTGCGGCCAGGACTTCGTAGCCGGTCTCGGCCGCCCACTGGTCGAGCAGGCTCGAGAGGGCCAGCAGGCTTGCGGCATCGTCATTGACGACCAGAATCTTAGGTTTGTCGGTAGTGGACACGTCGTTCCTGCTGCGTTCGTCGGGATGGGCGGGTTTCTGCCGGATCGAAAGGATAGCAGACAGGCCCTTGTTTTCCAAAGTAAAGACGTACTTTGGTGCCACAAATTCTAACACGGCAATTTCTCATGGTTTACGGCAATCGTGCGAGGTGTTGTTTGCATGTTCGACAGCGCACATACGGACAAATCTCCCTATGCGATAGTGGAACTGTGTCCGGTTCTACCGTGTCAATGGTGGAGGACAGGCCGCTCACTTAAGAGGATAAAAATGAATATCAATGAAATCGTTAATGAACAGTTCCACGGGAAGTCGCTGCGCGAGTTGGTGGACAGCCCACTGATCGCCCTGAAAGGCATCGGCGAGAAAGAGGCGAAGGCGCTGCAGGAAGGGTTCGGCGTGACCACGATTCGCCAGCTGTCCCAGCTCAAGTTCATCACCCATGCGGTGGCGATCGAGATGATGGCGAGCGTCGAGCATCCATCAGGGACGGGCCCGAAGGAAACTCTGCTCGATGAAGCGGTGGAGATGACCTTCCCGGCGAGCGACCCGATTTCGGTCGATTCCGGCATCACCCGCATCGAAGTGGCGCCGGACAAGGTCGACGCCAGCCGCGATCACCAGGGCGCCGGCGCGATTGCCGCGCACAACCAGGCAGCCTGCGGCCAGACGAATGTCGGCACGAAGGACACCGAGCCGAAGGATATCGGGACGGCTTGAGCAAAGTTCGAGTGATGTAAAAACGGCCTCGTGGCCCGCATCCGATGCGGGCCACGAGGCCGTTGATTTTGTAGGGTGGGTACCCCGTGCCCACGCGGAAATGCGAGTAGTGGCCGCGGATGACGCGAGCCGCAGGGCCGGCGCCGTCAGCGCTCCGGAATCGTTGGAGACGTGTCAATCATTGCGGTGGGCATGCCAGGGATGTGTTAACCGGTAATCGGCGTTTCGCGTGGGCACGGGGTGCCCACCCTACTAGCGGTGCGGCACCAGCTCCGCAGCCTGCTTCGGCGCGGGCTTGACCGCCACGGCGCGCGAGCCTGCCGTCGAGCAGAAGCGGTTCTTGCCGGCACGCTTGGCTTCGTACAGCGCGTAGTCGGCGATGCTGATCAGGGCGTCGACCGATTCGGCGTCGTCCGGGTAGATGCTGATGCCGATCGAGGTCGACAGGCGCAGGGTCAGGTCGTTGATGAAGAAGGGCTCGGAGAGCGCTTCGACCAGCTTCGAAGCCGGGCCCTGGGCGTCGGCCAGGCTGTGGTTGTCGCCCAGCACGACCATGAATTCGTCGCCGCCGAGGCGCGCAACCGTATCTTCTTTCCTCGACGAGGCCAGCAGGCGCTGCGACACCATCTTCAGGATCTCGTCCCCGTAGGCGTGGCCATAGGTGTCGTTGATCGCCTTGAAGCCGTCCAGGTCGAGGTACATGATCGCCGCTTTGGCGTGGCTGCGGTTCGCGTGCTGCAGGGCCGTTTCGATGCGGTCTTCCAGCAGGCGCCGGTTCGGCAGGCCGGTGAGGGCGTCGTGCAGGGCCAGTTCCTGCTGCGCGCGGCTGTACTGCGCGAGTTCTTTATAGAGCAGGCGCACTTCGAGCATGTTGTGGATGCGCTTGTGTACTTCCAGCAGGTCGAACGGCTTGCTGATGAAGTCGCGCGCACCGGCCTCCAGCGCCGCGATCTTGAAACTTGGCTGGGCGGTCAGTGCCAGCACGGGCAGGTAACCGCCTTTTTCGATTTCCTTCAGGCTCTTCATGACCTGGAAGCCGTTCAGGCCCGGCATCTGCAGGTCGAGCAGGATCAGGTCGTAGTTATGCTCCCGATGCAGCGGGCAGACTTGCTCCGGCTCCATGGTCGAGCTGACGTTGGCGTAGCCCTCCTCGCGCAATATCTCTTCCATCAATTCGATATTGTCTGGCGAGTCGTCCACGACCAGGATTTTAGCGTTTAATATTTCTTGTCTGCTCGGCATGCTTCTTCTCGTCGAAATAGGTACTGGATGGAAACAAATTTCATTCAAGCAATCCAACTTTCCCACTCCACGTAGTCTAGCAAAGGGCCAAAAATTTCTTGTAGGACAGCGCCGCGTCCGGTGGTAGGAAGATCACAATCGTTTACGGCCGGCCGACCCGCCAGCGGCGGGAAGGACCAGCGAACCCACCGCAGCGATCAGTTCGCTGGGCTCGACAGGCTTGGAAATATGGGAGCTGAAGCCGGCCTCGAGGGCGCGCAGCCGGTCCTCGGAGCGGGCAAAGGCGGTCAGCGCCACGGCGGGCAGCAGGCCGCCGCGATCGCGCGGCAGGGCGCGCACCCACGACAGCAACTCGAAGCCGTCGACCTCGGGCATGCCGAGGTCGCTGATGAGCAGGTCCGGCAAGTCGGCCTGCAGCGCTTCGAAGGCTTCGCGCGCGCTGGCGGCGATGCGCACCCGCGCGTGGCAGTCGGTCAGGATGCGCAGGATCAGTTCGCGCGCATCGCGGTCGTCGTCGACGACCAGCACCGACACCCCG
>JAQGLR010000452.1 GCA_028292765.1 Massilia sp.
CCGCACTCGGCTTCTTTGCCGGCGCCGTGCTCTCGGGCGCCTGCGGCTTCATCGGCATGAACGTCTCGGTACGCGCCAACGTGCGCACCGCACAGGCGGCCGCCACCGGCATGAACGAGGCGCTGAACGTCGCCTTCAAGGGCGGGGCGATCACCGGCATGCTGGTCGTCGGGCTCGGCCTGCTGGGCGTGACGCTGTTCTACTGGTATCTCACCGCGAACGTCACCGCGAACGCCGTCGGCGATGCTGTCCAAACGCGCCACGACGTCATCGAGCCGCTCATCGGCCTGGCCTTCGGCGCCTCGCTGATCTCGATCTTCGCGCGCCTGGGCGGCGGCATCTTCACGAAAGGCGCCGACGTCGGCGCCGACCTGGTGGGCAAGGTCGAAGCGGGCATTCCCGAGGACGACCCGCGCAACCCGGCCGTCATCGCCGACATCGTGGGCGACAACGTCGGCGACTGCGCCGGCATGGCGGCCGACCTGTTCGAAACCTATGTCGTCACCCTGATCGCCACCATGCTGCTCGGCGCGCTGGTGGTGACCGACAGCGTCGGCGAGGCGATGCTCTATCCGCTGCTGCTGGGCGCCGTGTCGATCATCGGCTCGATCGTCGGCTGCTCCATGGTGCGGGCGCGCCCGGGGCGCAAGATCATGTCGGCGCTGTACACGGGCCTGTGGTGGGCGGCCGGGCTGTCGCTGCTGGGCTTTGTCGTGGTCACCTGGATGGTCTGGGAAGACCCCGCCATGCGCACCGCCATGCTCGGCTGCTCGATCGTCGGCATCGTGCTCACCGGCCTGATGGTGTACATCACCGAGTACTACACCGGCACCGACTTCAAGCCGGTGCGCCACATCGCCCAGGCGTCCACCACCGGCCACGGCACCAACATCATCGCCGGCCTGGGCGTATCGATGAAGTCCACCGCCTTCCCGGTGCTGGCCGTCTGCGTCGCGATCCTCGTGGCCTACCATCTGGGCCACTTGTACGGCATCGCGATCGCGGCCACGTCCATGCTGTCGATGGCCGGCATCGTCGTCGCGCTCGACGCCTACGGCCCGATCACCGACAACGCCGGCGGCATCGCCGAAATGGCCGGCATGCCGGACGCGGTGCGCGCCATCACCGACCCGCTCGACGCCGTCGGCAACACCACCAAGGCCGTGACCAAAGGGTACGCCATCGGCTCGGCCGGCCTGGCGGCGCTGGTGCTGTTCGCCGACTACACCCATGCGCTCGACTCGGTCGGCAAGTCGATCGTGTTCGAGCTGTCGAACCCGATGGTGATCGTCGGCCTGTTCATCGGCGGCCTGATTCCCTACCTGTTCGCGGCGATGGCGATGGAGGCGGTCGGGCGCGCGGCCGGGGCGGTCGTGGTCGAGGTGCGGCGCCAGTTCCGCGAGATTCCCGGCATCATGGCCGGAACAGCCAAGCCCGAGTACCACAAGGCGGTCGACATGCTCACCGCTTCGGCGATCCGCGAAATGGTGGTGCCGTCGCTGCTGCCGGTGGTGGTGCCGATTGCGGTCGGCATGCTGCTGGGGCCGGCGGCGCTGGGCGGCCTGCTGATGGGCACCATCATCACCGGCCTGTTCGTCGCCATTTCCATGACCACCGGCGGCGGCGCCTGGGACAACGCCAAGAAATACATCGAGGACGGCAATTTCGGCGGCAAGGGCTCGGACACGCACAAGGCGGCGGTCACCGGCGACACGGTCGGCGACCCCTACAAGGACACGGCCGGTCCGGCGGTGAACCCGCTCATCAAGATCATCAACATCGTGGCGCTGCTGATGGTGCCGCTGTTGCCGGCGGCCGGGTGGATATCCATGTCCGATCCGCAAATCGCCCAGCTCAAGCGGCCTGCGCATCCGGTCGTCCATCCCGCGGCCGCCCCGGTGGCGGCGCCAAGGACGGCGACTGCCGCGACGACCGTGGCGGCCGAGCCGGGACATGCGCAGCGCTGATGCCAGACCATTGTTGGTAACCAAGCGCGTACCTCAGCGTACCGTTTGGTTTTTACATGCTCAGGCGCCTCCCAGCGCCTTCCCGATCGCCCCCGCCAGCGACGCATGATCCGAATCCCCCTGGTAACGCTCGCCATTGATGAAAAAGGTCGGCGTCCCCTGGGCCCCGAGAGCATGCGCCTGCCGCAGGTCGGCCTCGACCCGCCCGCGGTGCTCTGCGCCCTCGAACTCGCTGCGAAACCGTTCCGCGTCGAGTTGCAGGTTGGCGGCGAGCGCCGGCAACGCGTCTTCATCGAGCATGCCCTGGTTCTCGAACAGGGCGTCGTGCATCTCCCAGAACTTGCCTTGTGCGCCCGCGGCCTCGGCCGCTTCCGCCGCCGGCTGGGCAAACGGATGCAGGTCTGTCAAAGGCAGGTGCCGATACACCAGCGTCACGCGCTCGCCGTGCTGTTGCTGCAAGCTGGTAAGCGCCTTGTGGGCACGGGCGCAGTAGGGACACTGGAAGTCGGCGTATTCGATCAGGACGACCTCCGCTTCCCTGTTGCCGCGCACGTGGTCGTTCTCTTCGATGCCCATTCGTTCTTCCATCCGGTCGTCCATCTTTCCTCCTATCGTTTCGTTCGCTTGAACATGGGCGGCGCGTGTCTACACTGAAGGCATCGAAGCCGCGTTTGAGGAGGTCATCATGGCACGCAAGTACATTGATTGCCGCGAGTTTCCGAGCGTCACCAACTGCTCGGTGACGATTGCGGCCGACAACGAACAGGAGCTGATGGAGGTGGCTGTCCAGCATGCGGTCAGCGTCCACGGACAGCAGGACACGCCGGAATTCCGCCAGGAAGTGAGAGGCATCATGCACGACGGACGTCCCCCGGAGTGAGCCGCCGGCTCGCACCGGAGCGCCGGACCGTCAGAACACGCACATCCGGTTCGCTTCCTCGCGCAGTTGCCCGCGGAAGTCCGGGTGGGCGATCGCGATCAGTTCCTGCGCGCGCGCCTTCGCCGATTTGCCGCGCAGCTGGGCCACGCCGAACTCCGTCACCACGTAGTTGACGTCGTTCTTGCTGGTCGTCGCGTGCGTGCCCGGCGTGAGCATCGGCACGATGCGCGAGATGCTGCCGTCCCTGGCGGTGGAGGGCAGCACGATGAACGACTTGCCGCCGCGCGAGCGGTTCGCCGCGCGCACGAAATCGACCTGGCCGCCGGTGCCGGAATAGGGCAGGTGGGCGATGCTTTCGCTGCCGCACTGTCCCAGCAAATCGACCTGCAAACTGGCGTTGATCGACACCAGGTTGTCGTTTTGCCCGGCGATATAGGGATCGTTGGTGAAGTTCGAGGGATGCATCTCGAGCATCGGGTTGTGGTGCATGAAGTCGTACAAGCGGCGCGAGCCGAGGGCGAAGGTGGCGACCATCTTCCCGGGCAGCAGCGTCTTGCGCCGGTTCGTCACCGCGCCGCACTCGACCAGGCGCAGGATGCCGTCGCCGATCATCTCCGTGTGCACGCCGAGGTCGTGTTTCCCGGTGAGCTGCATGACCACCGCATCCGGAATGCCGCCGTAGCCGATCTGGAGCGTCGAGCCGTCCTCGATCATGTCGGCGACCTGCTTGCCGATCGCTTCCTGCACCGGGCCGATGGCCGGCAGGCCGACCTCCAGGATGGGGTCGCTGCTTTCGACCAGCGCACTGACCTGGGAAATGTGGACGTGGCACTGCCCGTGCGCGAAAGGCACGTTTGGATTGACTTCCAGCACGACGACGCGTGCCCGGGCAATCGCCGCCATCGTGTAGTCGGTGCCCAGGCTGAGCGAAAAGAAACCTTGCGCATTCATGCTGGAGGCCATCGCGAACACGACGTCGCAGGGCATCAGGCCGCGTTCGATGAGCAGCGGGATCTCCGAAAAATAGTTCGGAATGAAGTCGCACCAGCCGCCCTGGCCGCTGGCGCGCGAGGCGCCGCCGAAGAACAGGGCCGCATGGCGCACATGCTGCGCGCTGTCCTGGTCGAAATACCCGTACTTGCGCATCGCCAGGATCTGCGCCACGCGGATGCCGCGCCAGCGCGTGCGCTCGCTTGACAAGGCGGTGAGCAGGGTCGGCGGCTCGCCGACGCCGGTCGGCACGACGATCATGTCGTCGTCGCGCAGTTGCTCCAGGGCGTCGATTGCGCCGCCGCGCTTCGCCGCATATTGCTCGTGTACCGTCTGCATTGCCGTCTCCGCTTTATGATTGTCATGATTGTCGCCGCGCCCGGGCCGGCCGGGCCGCTGCCACAGCCTAACGCGCGAAGCTGACGCGGACATGACGGCCGGGCACAGGCGCGCGCCACCGCCCCGGGTGTCGGCAGATAATCGGCGCATCGGCCACATTCGCTGCACGGAGGTCATCATGAGGCACGTGAAGCACTCGAAACCCTTCCGGGTCGCGCAAATTGCGCTGGTCCTGCTCGCCGCGCTGATCGCCAGCAGCGCGGCAGGGCAGGCTGGCGTCCAGCAAACGCAGCAACCAACACAGCAGCAGATCCAGCAGATGCAGCAGCAGGGTACGGGCGCACCCGCCACCGGCCAGCAGCAACGCGCTGCCGCCGCGGCCGGGCCGAGCTATGGTCCGGTGCTGCACCCGCAGACAATCAAGTCCGAACCCGGCGCCCAGCCCGAACAGTCCCCGCAAGCCCAGGAAGAAAAGGCCGGCGTGCCGCCCCCGAACCGGCACCAGGAAGTCGATCCGTCGGCGCGGCCTGCACCCCAGCCGGCCGACCCGGCCAAACCCGATGCGAAGAAGCCATCGAAGAAACAGGCGGCGCGCAAACCCCGCCGTTCGGTCGAGCAGCGCATCGCCACGGTGCCGGAAGCCGCGCCGAGCCGGCTCTTGCCGCCGGCAGCGCCAGCGCCCGCGCAAGCGCTGCCCGCCAGTGCCGGCCCGGTCCAGATCAACAGCTGCCTCGGCGGCACCTGCACCGACACGGCCGGCGGCACCTACAACACGGGCGTGGGCAACGCGGCGGTGAACAGCGCGGGGCGCCTGTGCACCCGCAGCGGCAACACGATGCAATGCTTCTGAAGCGTGGGCGACGCTGCGCCAGCTTTTACCGCAATCGTGGTTTTTCCTTCTAAAAGTTCGCTACAATCCTGCGGGTTGACGTTAACGTAAACGTCAAAACGAACGCCACAGGGAAAATAAGGGAAAAACCATGCAAATTCAGAACAATGTGTTCATCGTCACCGGCGGCGCGTCGGGCCTGGGAGCGGCCACCGCACGCATGATTACCGAAGCCGGCGGCAAGGTCGTCATCGCCGACGTGCAGGCGGAAGCCGGCGCGGCGCTGGCAGCTGAACTGAACGGCCAGTTCGTCAAGTGCGACGTCACCTCCGAGGAAGACGGCAAGGCGGTCGTCGCCGCAGCGGTGGCCATGGGCCTGCTCCGCGGCCTGGTCAACTGCGCCGGCGTGGCGCCGGCCGTGAAAACCGTCGGCAAGGACGGGCCGCACCCGCTGGACGTGTTCCAGCGCGCCGTGAACATCAACCTGGTCGGCACCTTCAACATGTCGCGCCTGGCTGCCGAAGCGATGGGCAATACCGAAGCCGGCGAATACGGCGAGCGCGGCATCATCATCAACACCGCCTCGGTCGCGGCCTTCGACGGCCAGATCGGCCAGGCCGCCTATGGCTCGTCGAAAGCGGCGGTGGCCGGCATGACGCTGCCGATGGCACGCGACCTGGCGCGCAGCGGCATCCGCGTGATGACGATCGCCCCGGGCATTTTCGAAACCCCGATGCTGATGGGCATGCCACAGGAAGTGCGCGATGCGCTCGGCAAGATGGTCCCGTTCCCGCCGCGCCTCGGCATGCCGAAGGAATTCGCGCACCTGGCAAAGGCGATCATCGAAAACGTCATGCTCAACGGCGAAACGATCCGCCTCGATGGCGCGATCCGCATGCAGCCAAAATAACTGCGGGAATCAAGCGCGGGACAATTTGATGTAGGATGCCAACGGTATCGGGCGTGCGACCCATCGCACGCCCGTTTTGCTTTTGGAGACCCGATGATCAAATTGAAGATGCTTGCCTTGACGTGTGCCCAGGCGGCGGCACTGCTGGCCTGTGCCGCAATGCCTGCGCTGGCGCAGGAAACCGCCCAGCGCGCCCCGGAAATCGCCACCGGCTATGCCGAGAAAACCGGCTGGGCCGCGCGCAAGTACATGGTGGCCGCCGCCCATCCGCTCGCCGTCGAGGCGGGCTACCAGATACTCAGGAAGGGCGGCAGCGCCATCGATGCCGCGATTGCCACGCAACTGGTATTGACCCTGGTCGAGCCGCAAAGCTCCGGCATCGGCGGCGGCGCCTTCCTGATGCATTACGACGGCAAGAAGGTGCAGGCCTTCGATGGCCGCGAAACGGCGCCCATGGCCGCCAACGAGCGCCTGTTCCAGAACCCGGACGGCACGCCGGTCTCGCGCAGCACCGGCGTCGTCGGCGGACGTTCGGTCGGCGCGCCGGGCGTGCTGCGCATGCTCGAGCTGGCGCACAGGCAGCACGGCAAGCTGCCGTGGAAGACGCTGTTCGAGCCGGCGATCCGGCTGTCGGAACAGGGTTTTGCCGTCAGCGGCCGCCTGAATGGCCTGCTCACCTGGGATGCCCACATCCGCAAGGACCCGGCGGCTGCCAGCTATTTCTACGACAAGGACGGCCAGGCCTGGCCGGTCGGCCATCTGCTGAAGAACCCGGCGCTGGCGAAGACGCTGCGCGAGATTGCGCGGGGCGGCGCCGACGCCTTCTACAAGGGGCGCATCGCGCGCGACATCGCCGCCAAGGTCAAGGCGCATCCGACCAACCCGGGCCTGCTGACGGCAAGCGACATCGCACGTTACCGGCCCAAGGTGCGCGAACCGGTGTGCAGCGACTACCGCGCCTTTACCGTCTGCGGCATGCCGCCGCCATCCTCGGGCGGCATCGCGATTGCCCAGATGCTCGGCATGTTCGAAACGCGCGACATGGCCAAACTCGCCCCCACCGATGGCGTGCCGGGCGTGGATGCGGTGCACCTGTTCTCGGAAGTCGGGCGCCTGGCGTATGCCGACCGCAACCGCTACGCGGCCGATACCGACTTCGTGCCCTTGCCGGGCCGCGGCTTGCCCGCCCTGATCGACAAGGCCTACCTGGCGCAGCGGGCCAGCCTCATCAAGGAACGCTCGATGGGCGAGGCCCCGGCCGGCACGCCGCCGGGCATGAACGTCGCCTGGGGCAAGGACAACGCCATCGAAACGGCATCGACCTCGCACCTGGTGGTGGTCGACGGCCAGGGCGCCGGCCTGTCGATGACGACCACGGTCGAAGACGCGTTCGGGTCGCGCCAGATGGTCGGCGGCTTCATCCTGAACAACCAGTTGACCGACTTTTCCTTCGATTCGCGCGATGCGAACGGGCCGGTCGCGAACCGGGTCGAGCCGGGCAAGCGTCCGCGCAGCGCCATGTCGCCGACGATCGTGTTCGACAAGAAGAGCGGCAAGCTGGTCATGGCGGTCGGGTCGCCCGGTGGCCCGGCGATCATCAATTACGTGGCCAAGGTGCTGGTCGGCACGCTCGACTGGGGCCTGAACGTGCAGCAAGCCATTTCGCTGCCGAATTTCGGCAGCCGCAACGGGCCGACAGAGCTGGAAGCGGCACGTTTCCCCCAGGCGACGAGCGACGCCCTGAAGGCGCGCGGCCACGCGCTGCGCCACAGCGAACAGAATTCGGGCCTGCACGGCATCATGCGCCTGCCGATCCATGGCGAGCCATGGTGGTTCGGTGGTGCGGATCCGCGCCGCGAAGGTGTCGCAAAAGGCGACTAAAAAGGCCAGTAAGTGTGACTAACGGGCAATAATTTCCCTCATGGTCAACTTTGTTTGCTAACCTTATGGTGTGGACAGCAAACGAAACCCTCGATCGACGCTGGCCGGAAGTGGTGCAAACCCCTTCCGGCCTGTTTTATTGCGCGCCTGCCCTGGCGTTTCCCCTGCCGCATGAAGACTCTGCTGTTCGCCCTGCTGCTGGCGCTGGCCGGCTGCCTTGTCATGCCGGTGCCGGCATCGGGCGCGCCGGCGCCGACGCTGCGCTTCGAACACCTGAGCGTCGAGGACGGCCTGGCCCAGGAATCGGTGCTGTCGATGGCCCAGGACCCCGACGGCTTCATGTGGTTCGGCACCCAGCACGGCCTGTCGCGCTTCGACGGCTACCGCTTCGTTAATTTCCGCAACAGCACCGGCGACCCGACCACGCTCCCCAACAACTGGATCAAGGTGCTGCACGTGGACCCGAAAGGGCGCCTGTGGATCGGCACCGACGGCGGACTCGCGCGCTACGACCCGGCAACCCAGGGGTTCCGCCACTACCTGCCGGACGAGCCGGCCCGGCGCGGCAACGGCAACCGCCACGTGCACGCCATCATCGACGACCGCAAGGACGGCCTGTGGCTCGGCACCGCCGACGGCCTGCAGCATTTCGACATTGCCAGCGGCCGCTTCACGACCTGGCACCACGTCCCCGGCGACGCGCAAAGCCTGTCCAGCGACGACATCGGCGCGCTTGCCCTGGACAAGCGCGGGCGCCTGTGGGTCGGCACCGAGGCCGGCCTCGACAGTTTTGATCCGGCGGCGGGGCGATTCGCGCACCATGCCCGGGCTCCTGGCTTGCGCCAGTCGGTGCAGGCGCTGCTGGTCGACCGCGCCGATGCCTTGTGGATCGGACTGCTCGACGGCCTCGAGAGGATGCCGTTAACAGGCCCGGGCAGCGGCGCACGGCGCCGCTTTGGGCCTGCGGAAGGCATTCCGCACGCCTGGATCACCACCCTCTACGACGACGGCCACGGTCAGGTCTGGGCCGGCGCCCACGACGATGGCGCCTACCGCTGGGACGCCAGGCGCGGCCGCTTCGACGCACACCGCAAGGTCGTGACCGACCGCAACAGCCTGGCGGACGACCACATCTCGGCGCTGTACCTCGACCGCCTCGGCACCTTCTGGGTCGGCACCTGGTATGCCGGCGTCTCGCGCGTCGACCTCGGCAGCGGTGGCTTCGCGCGCATCATGCGCGAGTACGACGGCCCCGGCAAGCCGGCCGACAACCGCGTGCGCGGCATCGAGAATGACGGCAGCGGCCGCCTGTGGCTGGCCTCGGCCAGCACCCTGCAACTGTACGACCCGGCGCTCCCGAAATCGAACGCCTACCGCGTCTGGCGCCATGAACCAGACAATCCGAACAGCCTGATCGACGGGTCGGTCAACGCCGTCGTGCGCGACCGCGACGGCGCCGTCTGGGTCGGCGGGCGCACCGGCATCACCCGCTTCGACGTCGCGGCGGGGCGCTTTACGCGCCAGGTGCTGGCGCCCGGCGACACGAATGCCAATTACGTGCGCGCGATGACGCTCGGGCGCGACGGCGCGGTCTGGATCGCGACGAAGGGCGGCCTGCACCGCCTCGATCCGCGCACGCGCGCCCTGGAAACCTATCGCCACGACCCCGGCCGGCAGTTCAGCCTGTCCGACAATATGGTCCGCCCCGTCCTGGAAGACCGGCGCGGCCGCATCTGGATCGGTTCGTTCAACGGCCTCGACCTGCTGGACCGCGCCAACAAGCGCTTCCGCCACTTCCGCCACGACGGATTCGACCCCGCCAGCCTCAGTCACGACGAAATCCACGCCCTGCGGGAAGACCGGGCCGGCAACATCTGGGTCGCCACCGCGGTCGGCCTGAACAAGATGGTCACGGCCGCCGACGGCTCGGTCAGCTTCGTGCGCTACACCACGCGCGAGGGCGTGGTCGACGACTCGGTCGCCTCGATCCTGGAAGACACGGGCGGCAATATCTGGATCAGCACCGCCAGCGGCCTGTCGCGCTTCGACCCGCTCAGGAACAGCTGGCGCAGCTATACCGGCGCCGACGGCACCATCGACGGCGCCTACTTCGACGGCTCGGCCCTGCGCGCCCCGGACGGCACGCTGTACTTCGGCGGTTTCAACGGCATCACCGCTTTCGATCCGCGCGCGCTGCGCAACAACGCGGTCGCCCCGCGCGCCGTCATCACCGGCATCCAGATCTTCAACCGCCCGGTGCAGAGCGCCTGGCCGAACCTGCTCGCGGGACCGGTGGAAAGCGCTCGCGCCATCACCTTGTCGAGCGAGCACTCGGTGTTCTCGATCGAATTCTCGGCGCTGCACTACGCAGCCCCGAAGCGCAACCGCTTCGCCTACCAGCTCGAGGGCTTCGACCGGGGCTGGGTCCAGGCCGATGCCGGCAAGCGCTTCGCCACCTATACCAACCTCGATCCGGGGCAATACGTGTTCCGCGTGCGCGCGGCCAACAAGGACGGCGTCTGGAGCGACACCCCGGCCACGCTGGCGATCACGATCGAGCCGCCCGCCTGGGGCACCTGGTGGTTCCGCGCCGGCGCGGTGCTGCTGTTCGCCAGCCTGTGCTATGCCGCCTACGCCTTGCGGGTGCGTGGCCTGTCGCGCCAGAAGGCCCACCTCGAGCGCCAGGTCAGCGCCCGCACCGAGGAGATCGCGCTGCAAAACCGGCTGCTGGAGCGCCAGACCGAGGAGCTGCGCGAACGCGAGCGCGAAGTGCGGCGCAATACGGTCGAACTGGCGGACGCCAACCGCGCCCTGTACGAGAACGAGCAGCGCCTGCAGCTGGCCAAGCAGCGCGCCGAGGACGCAGCGCGCCAGAAGTCCGAATTCCTCGCCAACATGAGCCACGAGATGCGCACGCCCCTGGCCGGCGTGATCGGCATGCTCGGCTTCGCCCTGCGCGACGAACGCCTGCGCGAGGCGACCCGCGAGCAGATCGTGCGCGGCCAGGTCAATGCCCAGTCGCTGCTGGCGATCATCAACGACCTGCTCGACTTCTCGAAGATCGAGGCCGGCAAGCTCACCATCGAAAACATCGACTTCGCGCTGCACGCGGCGATCAACAACGTGGTCGGGCTGTTCGGGGAGCAGGCGGCCGCCCACAGCGTCGGCTTTGCGATCGAGCTGGACGACGACCTGCCGCGCTTCGTGGTGGGCGACCCGACGCGCCTGCGCCAGGTCCTGATCAACCTGGTCGGCAACGCCTTCAAGTTCACGCCGAGCGGGATGGTGACGCTCTGCGTCGAGCGCCGGCCCGGGGACCAGGCCGCGTACCAAGGTGCAACCCCGGTGCCGCACATGATCCGGTTTTCGGTGCAGGACACCGGAATCGGTATCGAGTCAAGCGCGCTGCCGCGCCTGTTCCAGAAATTCGAGCAGGCCGACACCACCACCACGCGCCGCTATGGCGGCACCGGGCTGGGACTGGCGATCTGCCGCCAGCTGGTGGAACTGATGGGAGGCACCATCGGCGTCGAAAGCCGCCGCGGCGAGGGCAGCACCTTCAGTTTCGTGCTGCCGCTGTTCGACGGCGTCGAACCGCCGACGGTCGAGCACACGCCGCGCACGCCGCACACGCACCGCCTGCGCGTGCTGTGCGCCGAGGACTTCGCCACCAACCAGATCATCGCCCGCATGATGGTCGAGGAGATGGGGCACGACATCGACATCGTCGACAACGGCGCGCTGGCGGTGGCCGCTTGCGCGCGGGTGCGCTACGATCTCGTCCTGATGGACGGGCGGATGCCGGAAATCGACGGCGCCACCGCCACGCGCCTGATCCGCGCCGGCGGCACCCTCGATGCGCCCGTGCTCGACCAGCACCTGATGATCGTCGCGCTCACCGCCAACGCCAGCAACGAAGACCGCGACCGCTACCTTGCCTGCGGCATGGACGGCTTCCTGGCCAAGCCGATCGACGAAGCGGCGCTGCACGTCCAGTTGAGCCGGGCGATCGAGCGCCAGCTGCAGCGCGGGATCGCGCTGGCGCCGATGACGGCGCGGCCTCCGAGCACCGCCGAACTCGACGCGCTGTTCGGCGTCACCGCGCATGCCGCAGCGCCCCCGGTGCCCGTGCCCGGCCGCGCCGCGTTCCAGGCACGCATGCGCGCCGCGTTCGCCGCCGACCTGCCGCGCCGCCGCGCCGAGCTGCGCGCCGCGCTCGGGGCCGGCGACATGGAGGCCGCCGGGAACGTCCTGCACGGGCTGCGCGGCAGCGCCGCCCACCTCGGCGCGGCCGGTCTCGTGACCCTGTGCGCCGGGCTGGAGGAGGCGGCCAACGCCGGCAGGACGGCCGAGGTGCGCGCCGGGCTGCCTGGCCTGGAAAACCTGCTTGGCACGTTTGAACAGTTGCCCGCTTGATACGAAAAGCCTCGTATAATGTTCCTCTGGGCAACATTAAGGCAACAATACACCCGTAGGGGGCGCGATGAAGGTGCTGGTGGTGGACGACGATGTGGTGTCGCGCATGATGCTGATGCATCTGGTCGACAGTTGCGGCAAGTACGAGATCCTCGAGGCCGGGGACGGCCTCGATGCCTGGCGCCAGCTGGAAGCCGGGCTGCGTCCCGCGATCACCTTTTGCGACT
>JAQGLR010000012.1 GCA_028292765.1 Massilia sp.
CAGCCTGCAGAGTCGAAGCAGAAGGCGGCAGAGCCGAAGCCGAAGGCGGCAGAGTCGAAGCCGAAGGCGGCAGAGCCGAAGCCGAAGGCGGCAGAGCCGAAGCCGAAGGCGCAGCCTACGCGGCCAGAGCAGTCCCTGTTCTGAGGTGAGGGGAGGCGCAACGGGCGAACGCGCGCGCCGGGCCAGCCGGCGCGCGGTTTCCAGCATCCGCAATTTCAGTTTCGTGTCCCTGCGCGACCTGCTGGTTGCCGCAGGGCCGACCGTCATCCTCATCAGCGTCGCCTGCTTCATTGCCTGGCTCCTGGTCGATCCCGCGCCGCCACGCGAGGTGCGCCTGGCCAGCGGCCAGGAAAACAGCGCCTACGAAACCTTCGGCACCCAATACGCGCAAAAGCTGAAACGCGACGGCGTCAATGTCACCCACCAGCGCTCGCTCGGTTCCCAGGAAAACCTCGAACGCCTGCAGCGCGGGCAAGTCGACATCGCCTTTGTCCAGAGCGGCTCGACCGTCGAGGAGCAGGCCGGCAAGCTCGGCCTCGTGTCGCTGGGCAGCCTGTTCACGGAACCGGTCTGGCTGTTCTTGCGTGACAGTGTCAAAACGAACAAGCTCACCGGCCTGCGCGGCCTGCGCATCAACCTCGGGCCGGAAGGCACGGGCGTGCCGAACCTGTTCCGCCAGGTGTTATCGGTGAATGGCGTCGAGCCGAACGAGTTGACCCTCGGCGCGCTCGAGAACACGCCGGCGACGGTCGAACTGCTGGCCGGGCGCATCGACGGGCTGGTCTTCAGTTCGGCGCCGGAAGCGCCGCTGATCCAGATGCTGCTGCAGACGCCCGGCATCCGGCTGTTCAACTTCAGCCAGGCCGAAGCGTATACGCGGCGCCTGCCTTTCCTCACCCACGTGACGCTGCCGCGCGGGATCGTCGACCTCGGGCGCGACATCCCGGCCCAGGACTACCACCTGATTGCACCGACTGCGACGCTGGTGGCGCGCGAAGACCTGCATCCGGCCCTGGTCGACCTGTTCGTGAAGGCGGCCGTCGAGATCCATGGCGGGGCAGGGTGGTTCCAGCAGCAGGGGCAGTTCCCGTCGCCGAAGTACACCGAGATTCCGGTGTCAAGCGAGGCGGCCAAATACTACCGCGACGGCCCGCCTTTCCTGCAGCGCTACATGAGCTTCTGGCTGGCCAACCTGTTCGACCGGCTGTGGGTGGTGGCCGTCGCGCTGGCGGCGCTGGTGATTCCGCTCTCCAAGATCGTGCCGCCGCTATACGTCTGGCGCGTGCGCTCGCGCGTCTACCGCTGGTACGGCGAACTGCGCGCGGTCGAGCAGGCGTGGGAAGGCGTCGTCGACGAGCAGCGTGAGATCGTTCGCGCAGACCTGCTGCGCCGCCTCGACGACATCGAAGAAAGCGTGAACCACATTTCGATTCCGCTGGCCTATGCCGACGGCTTGTATGGCTTGCGCGGGCACATCAATATCGTGCGCCAGCGCGTGGGCGCACAGCCGGTAGGCGGGTTGGCCGAATAACAATTCTTGCTGGAATCGGATTACACTGGCGGCCCCTGTGTAATCCGAAAGAATTCAAGATGCGTCGTCCGCTTCCCTTCCTGGCCTTGAGCATTGCGCTGGTACTCGGCTCCCCCCTCGCGCTGGCGAATAAGCTGGTTGGCCAAGCAAGCGACGCGCCCGCCGCAAAACGCGACCTGCGCGCCACCTACACCAAGTACGAGTACCGGATCCCGATGCGCGACGGCGTCAAATTGTTCACGACGGTCTATGTGCCGAAGGACAGCAGCCGGACTTATCCTTTCCTCATGCAGCGTACGCCGTACAGCGCCGGCGTCGAGGCGCAGGGCGAGCTGCGTTATGGCGTCGACTGGTTCCCGGAAGCGATCGGCCCCTCGCGCGAATTCGAGGACGCCGGCTACATTTTCGTGGAGCAGGACGTGCGCGGGCGCTACATGTCGGAAGGGAAGTGGCAGGAAATGACGCCGCACGGCAAGGCCAAACGCCTGGCGGGCGAGGGCGAGGAAAGCCAGGACATGTACGACAGCGTCGAATGGCTGCTGAAAAACATCCCGAACCATAACGGCAAGGTCGGCATCCACGGCATCAGCTATCCGGGCTTCTACACCTCGGCCAGCATCATCGACTCCCACCCGGCGATCAAGGCCGCTTCGCCGCAGGCGCCGATTGCCGACCTGTACATGGGCGACGATTCCTATCACGGCGGCGCCTTCATGCTGGCCGCGAACTTCGGCTTCTATGCCGCCTTCACCGAGGCGCCCAATCCGACGCCCCTGCCCAAGACCTGGGCCGGGTTCGACTACGGCACGACCGACGGCTACGACTTCTTCCTGAAGCGCCTGACCTTGCCCAACATCGTCGCCAGCATGAGCGAGCAGCAGCGCGCGCTGTTCATGCCGAACGTCGAACACGACACCTACGACGAATTCTGGCAGTCGCGCGCCATCGCGCCGCACCTGAAAAAAGTCAGGGCCGCCGTGCTGACGGTCGGCGGCTGGTTCGACGCCGAAGACCCGCAAGGTCCGTTCACGACCTACAGCGCCATCGAAAAACAGAACCCCGGCATCTTCAACGGCCTGGTGATGGGGCCGTGGGTGCATGGCGGCTGGGCGCGCGGCGAGGGAGCGCGCCTCGGACACGTGTCGTTTGACAGCAAGACCTCCGAATACTTCCGCAAGGAGCTGCAGTTCCCGTTCTTCGAGCAACACCTGAGGGGCGTAAAACCGGCGGCAGGCATCGCCGAGGTGACCGCGTTCGAGACCGGCAGCAATGTGTGGCGCCGCTACGCGGCCTGGCCGCCGGTCCAGGCGAAACCGCGCACGCTGTACTTCGGCGCCGATGGCAAGCTGGAGTGGAAGCAGCCCGCTGCCGCCGCTGCCGCCGGGGCGGCTTACGACGAATATGTGGCCGACCCGAAAAAGCCCGTGCCCTTCATCGGCTACCCCGCCACCGGCGTACCGAAGGAATACATGGTGTCGGACCAGCGCTTCGCCGCCACCCGGCCCGACGTGCTGGTGTACCAGAGCGAGGTACTGGAAGAAGACGTGACGATCGCCGGCCCGGTGACGCCGGCACTATTCGTCTCGACCAGCGGCACCGACGCCGACTGGGTCGTCAAGCTGATCGACGTCTACCCGGCGGCTTACCCCGAAATGCAAGAAGCGGGCAAGGGCGGCGACGTGCGCGCGCCGGCGTTTGCGATGGGCGGTTACCAGCAACTGGTGCGCGGCAATCCGCTGCGCGGCAAGTTCAGGAACAGCTTCGAAAAGCCGGTGCCGTTCACGCCGGGCAAAGTCGAGGCGGTGAATTTCGAGATCGGCCAGGTCAACCACACCTTCCGCCGCGGCCACCGCATCATGGTGCAGGTGCAGAGCAGCTGGTTCCCGCTGGTCGACCTGAACCCGCAGACCTTCACCCACATCCCGAAGGCGCGCCCCGAAGACTTCCGGAAGGCGACCCAGCGCGTGTATCGCGCGCCGGGAACGGCGTCGGGTGTGCAGGTGCTGGTGCTGCCGGGTAATTAAGCTCCGCTAACGGGACGTAGGGTAGGCGGCTCCATCCGGACGTAGGCGTTCACGCTGCATTCGCGCCGCTCACCCTACGAGTCTGACCCGGGTTCACGCCCCGATCCACGGCAAGCCCGCCTTGCACCAGCCGCCGACCGTCTTGCGGTGTCCTTCGGCATCCTTGTCGCCTTCGAACCCTTCCAGGATGTCGAACGAATTGGCGTAACCGAGTTCGGTCGCCACCCGCGCGCCGTGGCGCGAGCGCACGCCGGAGCGGCACAGGAACAGCAGGATGTCGTCCTTGCCGGCTACCTGCGCCAGCTGCTCGCCGAACTGGGGATTCGGCTGGCCGCCGGGGTAGCTTGCCCACTGCACCGCCGCCTGCCGGGATTCCGGGACCGCGACGCGGCCAACCCAGTCGCGCTCGGCATTGGTGCGCACGTCGACGATCTTGACCCTCGGGTCGGCCTGCAAGAGGGCAAACGCTTCCTGCGGCGTCACGGCGCCGGCGTAGGGCTGGCCCGGCGTGCGGGTGCGTGCTGTTGCGAGAATGTCGTTAGTCGTTGTCATGCTGTTCCTTGTTCGATGAAGGCGCACTCGATTGGTACCACCAAGGTGGCGACCTTGCTGAAACGGTGCGTCGTGCCTCAAAATGGTGCGCTTGGTTCATAATGCACCAAAATAGTGCAAGGGATGAGCCAGCCCGCACCGCGCTGGAAAACGCGCTGCCAGAGATTTTATGGTTAAACTCTCGCGTTGCCAAAGAACGATTGTGCATTTGTTCATACCGAGGAGCTGGCACAGTTCCTGCATTAACGGTAGCAAGCAGCAGACGGAAGGTTTCGAGAGGGCTCCCCAGCCCTTGCGCCCGGAGGCGCGCCGCAATGCGGCTCGAAACCCCTGTTCGCCCCAAATTTCATTCAGGAGAAACGCATGGCAAAGACCGCCGCAGATGTGATGCAGATGGTGAAGGACAACGAAGTCAAGTTTGTGGATTTCCGCTTCGCGGATACCCGTGGTAAAGAGCAGCACGTCACCGTTCCTGTGTCGCATTTCGACCTCGACAAATTCGAGTCGGGTCACGCGTTCGACGGCTCGTCGATCGCCGGCTGGAAGGGCATCGAAGCATCGGACATGATCCTGATGCCGGACCCGAGCACCGCCAACATCGACCCGTTCATGGAAGAGACGACGATGTTCATGCAGTGCGACGTCATCGAGCCGTCCGACGGCAAGGGCTACGACCGCGACCCGCGCTCGATCGCCAAGCGCGCCGAAGCCTACCTGAAGTCGACCGGCCTGGGCGACACCGCCTTCTTCGGCCCGGAGCCTGAATTCTTCATCTTCGACGCCATTCGCTGGAAAGTCGACATGTCGGGCTGCTTCGTGAAGATCGAATCCGAAGAAGCTTCGTGGTCGACCGACGCCAAGGTCGAAGGCGGCAACAGCGGCCATCGTCCGGCGGTCAAAGGCGGTTACTTCCCGGTCCCGCCAGTGGACAGCTTCCAGGACATGCGCTCGGAAATGTGCCTGATCCTCGAATCGTTGGGGATCCCGGTCGAAGTGCACCACCACGAAGTGGCCGGCGCCGGCCAGAACGAAATCGGCACCCGTTTCTCGACCCTGGTCGAGCGCGCCGACTGGACCCAGAACATGAAGTACGTGATCTGGAACGTCGCCCACAGCTACGGCAAGACCGCAACCTTCATGCCGAAGCCGATCAACGGCGACAACGGCTCGGGCATGCACGTGCACCAGTCGATCTGGAAGGATGGCAAGAACCTGTTCGCGGGCGACGGTTATGCCGGCCTGTCGGACACGGCGCTGTTCTACATCGGCGGCATCATCAAGCACGCCAAGGCCCTGAACGCGATCACCAACCCGGGCACCAACTCGTACAAGCGCCTGGTGCCGGGCTTCGAAGCGCCGGTCAAGCTCGCCTATTCGGCGCGCAACCGTTCCGCATCGATCCGCATTCCGCACGTGTCGAACCCGAAAGGCCGCCGTATCGAAACGCGTTTCCCGGATCCGCTGACCAACCCGTACTTGTGCTTTGCCGCGCTGTTGATGGCGGGTCTGGACGGCGTGCAGAACAAGATCCATCCGGGCGAAGCCGCTTCCAAGGACCTGTATCACCTGCCGCCGGAAGAAGATGCGAAGATCCCGACCGTTTGCTCCTCGCTCGAGCAGGCGCTTGAATACCTCGACAAGGACCGCGAGTTCCTGACCCGTGGTGGCGTGTTCAGCGACTCCATGATCGATGCTTACCTCGACCTGAAAATGACGGAAGTCCAGCGCATGCGCATGACGACCCATCCAATCGAG
>JAQGLR010000023.1 GCA_028292765.1 Massilia sp.
ACGGCCTGCGACGGCGTCACGCGCGTGGCCGGGTCTTCGACCACGACGCCATCGACGCTCACGCCGCCGTTGGCGATATAACGTTCCGCTTCCGCCCGCGAGCACGCTACCTGTTCGGCCACACGCTTGGCCAGGCGGATTCCCTCCGCATTTCCCCCGCTACTCATCAGGCGCGCCAGTCGTGGAAGAAGGACTTGAAGGCGGCGACGGTGCGCAGGGCGTCGGCGCGCGAGATGTCCAGGTGCGTCACCAGGCGCATGCGCGGGCCGACCGTGGCGCGGATGCCCTGCTGCGCCAGGAACTGGCGCAGCGGCTCGCAGGCGGCCGCCGGGACGTCCATCCAGAAGATGTTGGTCTGCGGCGGCGTCACGTTCAGCTCCTCGATCTCGCCCAGGCCGCGGGCCAGCTCGAATGCGTTCTCGTGGTCCTCGGCCAGCCGCTGCACGTTATGCTGCAGCGCGTGCTGCGCGGCCGCCGCGATGACGCCGGCCTGGCGCATGCCGCCGCCCAGCATCTTGCGCCAGCGCTTGCCCTGCTCGATGAAGTCCTTCGGTCCCAGCAGCACCGAGCCGACCGGGGCGCCGAGGCCCTTCGACAGGCACACCGACACCGTATCGAAACCCTTCACCGCTTCGCGCAGGCTGACGCCGTTCCTGACGGCCGCGTTGCAGACGCGCGCGCCGTCGAGGTGGGTGGCGAGGCCCTTCGCGTGCGCGAGCGAGGTCGCGGCAAGCAGGTAGTCCTGGCCGAGCACGCGCCCGCCGATCGTGTTTTCCAGCGCCAGCAGGCGGGTGCGCGCGAAGTGCATGTCGTCGGGCTTGATGTAGCCTTCGATGTCCGCAAGCGCGATGGAACCGTCGGGCTGGTTCGCGATCGGCTGCGGCTGGATGCTGCCCAGCACCGCGGCGCCGCCGCCTTCATATTTGTAGGTGTGCGCTTCCTGGCCGACCAGGTATTCGTCGCCGCGGCCGCAATGGGTCATCAGCGCGATCAGGTTGGTCTGGGTGCCGCTGGGGGCGAACATGCCTGCTGGATAGCCGAACAGGTCGGCCGCGAAGTCCTGCAGGCGGTTCACGGCCGGGTCGTCGCCATACACGTCGTCGCCGACTTCGGCCGCGGCCATCGCCGCGCGCATGGCGGCGGACGGTTGGGTCACGGTATCGCTGCGCAGGTCAATCCAGGTGTTGTGTTCGCTCATGGTATTCAATTTTCGGTTGAAACAGTCTCGGCCGCGGATTCAACCCGGCCCGCTTGCGAGGTATAGAAACGCTGGCCCATCTCTTCCAGTCCCAGCGTGGCCAGCACTTCCTGCAGGCGCTCGCTCGGGCGGCGGCGCGGCAGGTTTTTATAAGTGGCGACAATCAGCTCGTTCTTCATCGAGTGTTCCCAGCCCACCAGTTCGGTCACCGTCACCTGGTAGCCGTGCGCTTCCAGCTGCAGGCAGCGCAGCACGTTCGTCACCTGGCTGCCGAATTCGCGGGTGTGGATCGGGTGGCGCCAGATTTCGGTCAGCGCGCTCTTGCCCAGGTCCTTGCCCTTGTTCTTGCGCAGGAAACTCGCCACTTCCGCCTGGCAGCACGGCACCAGCACCATGTGCTTCGCCTTCTTCTTCAGCGCGAAGTCGATGGCGTCGTCGGTGGCCGTGTTACAGGCGTGCAGCGCGGTGACGATGTCGACCGTTTCGGGGAGCAGGTTCGAGCTCGTCGACTCGGCGACCGACAGCGGCAGGAAGGACATGTTGGCAAAGCCCAGGCGCTGCGCCAGGTCGCTCGACTTGGCGACGAGCTCTTCTCGCGTTTCGATGCCGTAGATGTGCGAGGCATCATCGAGGCCCTTCAAGAACAGGTCGTACAGGATGAAGCCGAGGTAGGACTTGCCGGCGCCGTGGTCGACCAGCGACACGGCGCCCTTCTCCGCACGCACGTCCTTCAGCAGCGGCTCGATGAAGTTGTACAGGTGGTAGACCTGTTTCAGCTTGCGGCGGCTGTCCTGGTTCAGCTTGCCGTCGCGCGTGAGGATGTGCAGCTCCTTGAGCAGCTCGATCGACTGGCCGGGACGGATTTCCGGGGCTGGCGCCTTGGCGAGCTCGATTGCTGCGGCCGGCTTCTTGATGGTGTTCTCAGCGCGCTTCATGGCGATCTTTGGGTCAGTGGTTCTTTTCGGCGGCGTGGTTGATCGTGTATTTCGGAATCTCGACCACGAGGTCTGCCTCGGCCACGATCGCCTGGCACGACAGGCGCGAGTTCGGCTCCAGGCCCCAGGCCTTGTCGAGCATGTCTTCTTCTTTTTCTTCCTGCTCGTTCAGGGAGTCGAAGCCCTCGCGCACGATCACGTGGCAGGTGGTGCAGGCGCAGACGCGGTCGCAGGCGTGTTCGATGTCGATGTCGTTCTCTAACATGACGTCGCAGACCGATTTGCCGGCAGGGGCGTCGAGGACGGCGCCGTCGGGGCAGAAGACCGGGTGGGGCAGGATGACGATTTGTGGCACTTGGGTTACCTCTGAAATAATTGATCTGTCGCGATGGTGTTCGCTGTGCTAACGATGGTGCGGCAACGCGTAAGGTGTTGAACGCGTGAGCGGCGGAGCCGCCCACCCTACCTTACACCTCATCGAGCGACTTGCCGGCCAGTGCGCTGCGCACGCTCTTGTCCATGCGGCGCGCGGCGAATTCTTCGGTGCCGTCGGCCAGCGCATGCACGGCGTCGTGCAGTGCATTCTGGCGCAGGCCCGCGTCCACGGCCGTATCGTTCGACTGCGCGATCGCATCGCGTACGCCCTGCACCAGCGCCGCCACGGCAAGCTGCTCGTCTTCGCCCAGCAAATCCTGGTCGCTGTCGAGCGCCGATTGCGTGGCAAGCAAAATGCGCTCGGCCTCGACCTGCTCTTCGCGCAGCGCGCGCATCTGCATGTCGACCTGCGCCGAGCTGTACGAATCCTGCAGCATGCGCGCCACTTCGTCGTCGCCCAGGCCGTAAGACGGCTTGACCGTGATCGAGGCTTCCACGCCGGAACGCGTTTCGCGCGCCGACACCGACAGCAGCCCGTCCGCATCGACCTGATAGGTCACGCGGATGCGCGCCGCGCCGGCCGCCATCGGCGGGATGCCGCGCAGCTCGAAGCGCGCCAGCGAACGGCAGTCCGACACCAGCTCGCGCTCGCCCTGCACCACATGCACCGCCAGCGCGGTTTGCCCATCCTTGAAGGTCGTGAACTCCTGCGCACGCGCGCAGGGAATCGTCGAATTGCGCGGGATGATCTTCTCGACCAGGCCGCCCATCGTCTCGATGCCGAGCGACAGCGGGGTGACGTCGAGCAGCAGCCAGTCGTCGCCCGCGGCGCGGTTACCGGCCAGCAGGTTCGCCTGGATCGCCGCGCCCAGCGCGACGACCTTGTCCGGGTCGATGTTCGCGTGCGGGATGGTGTGGAAGAAATCGGTGACCGCGCGGCGCACGTGCGGCATGCGCGTGGCGCCGCCGACCATCACCACGCCGTCGACGTCTTCGACCGTCACCTCGGCGTCGCGCATGGCCTTGCGGATCGCGGTCATGGTCTTGGCGACCAGGTGCTTCGTGATCTCGGCAAAGGTGGCGGCCGTGATTTTCACCTGCACGATTTCGCCGGATGTCAATATGGTCTCGACCGTCGTTTCGTCGTCGGTCGACAGCAGTTCCTTGGCCTGGCGCGATTTCACCATCAGCGTGGCCGTGTCTTCTTCCGACAGCGGCGCGAGTTTGGCCTGCTCGCGAATCCAGCAGAACAGGCGGTGGTCGAAGTCATCGCCGCCGAGGGCCGAATCGCCGCCGGTGGAGAGCACTTCGAACACGCCTTTCGAGAGCTTCAGGATCGAGATGTCGAAGGTGCCGCCGCCGAGGTCATACACGGCGTAGACGCCTTCCGAGCCATGGTCGAGGCCATAGGCGATCGCGGCGGCCGTCGGTTCCGACAGCAGGCGCAGCACGTTCAGGCCGGCCAGCTGGGCGGCGTCTTTCGTGGCCTGGCGCTGGGCGTCGTCGAAATAGGCGGGGACGGTGATCACCGCGCCGACCAGGTCGTCGCCGAGCGAGTCTTCAGCCAGCTGGCGCAGCGTGGCGAGGATCTGGGCCGAGGTCTCGACCGGGCTTTTGATGCCGGCCACCGTGTTGACCTGCACCATGCCGGGGCCATCGACGAAGTCGTAGGGCAGGTTTTCGGCGTGGGCGATGTCCTTCAGGCCGCGGCCCATGAAGCGCTTGACCGAGACGATGGTGTTCTTCGGGTCGGTGGTGCGGTGGGCCTGCGCCTTGTAGCCGATGTGGGCGTTGCCGTTGGCGAGGTAACGCACGACCGATGGCATCAGCGAGCGGCCGTCTTCGTCGCTGAGCACTTCTGGAATGCCGCTGCGCACGGTGGCGACCAGCGAATTGGTGGTGCCCAGGTCGATGCCCACCGCCAGCCGGTGCTGGTGCGGCGCGGTCGACATGCCGGGTTCGGAAATCTGCAAAAGTGCCATGTTCGTGTTACCTGGTTGTTATTTTGTGTGGTGCTGATTGGCACGGGGCGCCCACCCTGCGAACATCACACGTCGCGAATATTCATACGCCCGTTGAACGCGTGAGCGGGAGGACCCGCCCACCCTACGATTCGATCGCCTCGAACGCGTACTGTACCTCGTCCCCGAATTTATCGAGGAACATCAGCGAGCGCACGCCCTGCGCGGCGGCGTTGAAATCGCCCGCGTCGAGCTGCTTGCCGACCTGCGCCAGCAGCGTCTTGCGCTCGCCGCGCACCTGGGCGTCGAGCTCGTCCAACGCCCCCGCGTCCCTGGCCGCGCGCGCGTCGCCGAGCGCTTCGCGCCACTCCATCTGCTGCATCAGGAAGGCCATCGGCATCGCCGTATTCGATTCCGTCTGCAGGTCGACGCCGTTCAGTTCGCACAGGTACTGCGCGCGCTTCTGCGGGTTTTTCAAGGTTTGATAGGCCTCGTTCGCCCGCGTCGCCCACTGCATCGCAACGCGCTTTTCGGCGTCGGTGGCGTTCACGAAACGGTCCGGGTGCACGCGGCCCTGGACGTCGCGGTAGGCCGTGTCGAGCGCGGCACTGTCGACCTCAAACCGGGCCGGCAGCCCGAACAGCTCGAAGTGGTTCTGCATGCGCTCAGATCCGGAAGCTCTCGCCACAACCGCAATTGTCCTTGACGTTCGGGTTGTTGAAGCGGAAGCCTTCGTTCAGTCCCTCGCGGGCGAAATCGAGTTCGGTGCCGTCGATGTAGGGCAGGCTTTTCGGGTCGACGAAGACCTTCACGCCGTGCGACTCGAAGACGTTGTCTTCGCTTGCCGCCTCATCGACGTACTCCAGCTTGTAGGCCAGGCCGGAGCAGCCGGTGGTGCGCACGCCGAAACGCAAACCGAGGCCCTTGCCGCGACGCTCGATGTAGCGGTTGATGTGCTTCGCCGCTTTTTCGGTCAGTGTGATTGCCATGCGTTCTTCTCCAGCTTGGGTTCTACTTATACAGTTACAGTTGCGTGCTTCGTCTTGTAGTCGGCGACGGCCGCCTTGATGGCGTCTTCGGCCAGGATCGAGCAGTGGATCTTCACCGGCGGCAGCGCCAGTTCTTCGGCGATCTGCGTGTTCTTGATGGCCAGCGCCTGGTCCAGGGTTTTACCTTTGACCCATTCGGTCACCAGCGAGCTCGAAGCGATGGCCGAACCGCAGCCATAGGTCTTGAACTTCGCGTCCTCGATCAGGCCCTGCTCGTTCACCTTGATCTGCAGCTTCATCACGTCGCCGCAGGCCGGCGCGCCGACCATGCCGGTGCCGATCGATTCGTCACCTTTATCGAAAGCCCCGACGTTGCGCGGGTTTTCGTAGTGGTCGAGTACTTTGTCTGAATATGCCATTTTGATGCTCCTTGAATGCTAAATTTAGTGGGCTGCCCATTGGATCGAACTGATGTCGATCCCGTCCTTGAACATGTCCCACAGCGGCGACAGTTCGCGCAGTTTGCCGACCTTCGACTTGAGCAGCTCAATCGTGAAGTCGATGTCTTCCTCGGTCGTGAAGCGGCCGATGGTAAAGCGGATCGAGCTGTGCGCCAGCTCGTCGCTGCGGCCGAGGGCGCGCAGCACGTACGACGGTTCCAGGCTGGCCGAGGTGCAGGCCGAACCGGACGACACGGCGATGTCCTTGATCGCCATGATCAGCGACTCGCCTTCGACGTAGTTGAACGAGACGTTCAGGTTGTGCGGCACGCGCTGCTCCATGTCGCCGTTGATGTAGACCTCTTCGATCTCCATCAGGC